>CAZNMP010000100.1:0-8743 GCA_964573875.1 uncultured Planctomycetaceae bacterium
GGTCGGCGCGGTCGTTGGGTATTTCGAGCGATTCATGAAGGCATTGCCCACCGTGGAAGCACTCGCCAAGGCCGATGAACACGAAGTTTTGCGTTTGTGGGAAGGGCTGGGCTACTACCGTCGTGCACGACAATTGCACCAAGCGGCCAAAATCATCGCAACGGAACACGGCGGCCGATTCCCCAGCGACCCGGAAGTCGTTCGCCGTTTGCCCGGCATCGGGCGCTATACGGCCGGCGCGATTTTATCGATTGCCTTCGATGCCCAAGAGCCGATCCTGGAGGCCAACACTCTGCGGTTGTTCGCGCGGCTGCTGGCCTATCCCGACGATCCGCGAGCCACCGAAGGCCAGCGTATTCTTTGGGCCATGGCAGAAGCCGTGCTGCCGCGCCATGATTGTGGGCGATTGAACCAAGCTCTCATGGACCTGGGCAGCATGGTCTGCACGGTTCGTTCGCCGCAATGCGAGGCGTGCCCCTTGGCCATGCTTTGCCGAGCGAATCAGCAGGGCCGACAACTCGAAATTCCACGGCCCAAGGGAAAACGCGAGTTCGAGTCGGTGCGTGAAGCAGCCGTCGTGGTTCGCCGCAACGGCCGCGTCTTGTTATTGCGATGGCCCGAGGGGCGCCGCTGGGCCGGGCTCTGGGATTTCCCCCGATTTTCCGTCTCGGCTGGTCCCGGCCCCGTCGATCCGCGTGAACTTGTCGAAAACGTACAAGCCCTGACCGGCGCAAACGTTTTGCCCGGTGTGCGCATCACGACATTCGCCCACGGGGTCACCCGATTCCGCATCACTCTGGAATGCTTCGAGGCGGAATTTGTTTCGCAAAAGAAAACAAAGACGCAGCTTGAAACCCGCTGGGCTTCGCCGTCGCAGTTCGAAGAATTTCCGCTCAACAGCACCGGCCGAAAGCTGGCCAAGATTCTTCAAAAGCAGATAACGCCGAGAACGCCGAGAAAGATGGGAGGCAAATGATAGTAGACGGTAATCAATATGGTCACAGCAAGAAGCAGCCGTCGTCGTAGATGGTTACGAAGTGCAGGTTCCTTCGCATGTTGGCCGACACATGCGACGGATCAGCAAGTAGATGGATCCAGCCCAGATTACGAAAGTAAGACAATTCCACCAATTCACATTGCACGTTGTGAGAGCGTCCTTAAAATTGATTTCATCATACTTTCCTGCGGTTAATGCTGTTTCAACTGACTCGGGGGTCAGGTTCCATGCGGGTAGTCGCGTTACGCGGCCGTCAGCTTGAAACGCCCAAATGATTCCCGACGAGTCATTGGCAAAGAAACCTCCAGGAATCCTATGCTTGGGGGAAATTGCCATTCCCGAAGTCATATTGACCCTCTTGCGAATTTCATCCCATGACAAATCTCTTGGTTCAGTCCATCCAATGTCCGAGTTGGCAATCTCAATGACCAAGATCGTCCTGTCGAGCTCACTCGGCAGATCGCTAAATTTAACTGGTGTGTTGCCGTGCCAAGCCGCCTTTGCTCCTACAATGGCTACATAGCTTGTGCGATCGGTGGTGTGGTTGTAGGAAGCACATGTATCATCAGGGCAGATGTATTCCCTCGGTTGCTTGGTGAGCAGCAGTTTATTCTTTGGCCCATCCCACGGTTCGTCAAAGTCATATTGGTCGTAGAGACTGTTTTGTTCCAAGAAAGGTAGAATCAACACACGCCAACTATGCATGGGTCTGCCGCCTTTATCAGTAACATAGGCGGGTGGAAAACAATCGTACTTCTGCGCATAACTATGCAGTGCTAACCCTATCTGCATGAGGTGGTTATTGCATGTGCAAAACCAAGAAGCTTCTCGTCGATCGACGATTGAAACGCCAATGAAATAGAATAGGCAGGACACAGTTACCAGCCAGAGAAACAACCGGGGAACGCAGTTTCTGGTAATTCGCCGCCGTACTGCGACAAGCAAGCATAAGCTTAAGCCAACGATAATGCATGCCCAAAATATGGCCATCCCAACTAGCAGTGGTGCATCATGGTCCGCCGAGACTGCTCTTCCGACTATGACGGTTAGCAGGATGGCTACCGTCACTAAAATAATCTCATATAGATGAGATCGCATGGCAAGTCTCCAATCACTGCGGACAAGTTCTCCAGCTAAGCAAAGCTACTCCATCCTTTCGCTCTTGCCACACCGTTCTTCGCGTTCTCGGCGGTGCGATCTACTGCCTGCCCAGCAGTTCATCCACCGCCGCGCCGATATCGGGGTTGGCCATTAGCGTTTCGCCCACCAGCATGGCATGAACGCCGGCCGCTTCCAATCGCTTCACGTCCTCGCGGTTTCGGATACCGCTTTCGCCCACGACGATTCGATCCGGCGGAATCTGCTGCCGCATCCGCATCGTGTGTTCTAAATCGGTATGGAAAGTGTGCAGGTCGCGATTGTTGATCCCCACCAGCCGCGTACCGATGCGCAGCACTCGGGCGAGATTCGCCGGCTCGTATAATTCCACTAGTGCGGTCATGCCCAATTCACGAATTGCTCGATAAAGCCGTTCAAGCTGCGCGTCATCGAGACATTCGGCGATCAACAACACCGCGTCGGCCCCGGCGGCCCGGGCCTCGAACACTTGATACGTGTCGATCACGAAATCCTTGCGCAACAGCGGCAGGCGGACCGCCGCGCGGATTTGTTGAAGATAACCAAGGCTGCCTTGAAAGAACTGCCGGTCGGTCAACACGCTAAGGCATGACGCCCCATGCTGTTCGTAAGTGCGAGCGATTTTCACCGGATCGAAATCCTCGCGAATCACGCCTTTGCTAGGGCTCGCCTTTTTCACCTCGGCGATCAGCCGAATCGGCGGCCCGGCCGAAAGTGCCGCGAAAAAATCCATTGCCGGCGGGACATACGCAAGCTGTTTGCGCAGCGACTCCTCCGGCATGACGGCTTTCGCCTGTGCCACTTCTTCCCGCTTCGTCGCAACGATTTTATCGAGGATGGTAGGCATATTTAGTCAAAAGAAAAGTCGCTGTTTTTTTGGAAATGCCCCAAGAACCCTTGCCAAATGGCTGGCTGGCAGTCGCATCATTTCCGCAGGTTCAATCTTATACAATCCACCGCCATATACTCGTCCCTGTCGAAGGAATTGTTCCGCATCAATGGTTTGCAGAGCATGGAAGACTTCCTCGATGTTTTCCGAGAGTTGGCGAGCCACATGGGCTTTCGGGTAGAGCAGATGATATACATTGGCTGCGGTTGCATTGGAACGATTTAAGATAAATCGAAATGGTCGCTCCAGGGATCTACCCATATACGTGCAAACAATAGGAGCTGCTTCCCTGTTTTCCTGTGAGTACCACGGGGACCGGCGGCTTGCTAAATATCCCCGATGGATCTCTTGGTTTTTTCCAACTGCCAAATAATCGGCGAAGCAAGGCCATCTTTTGCGGATTTCTTCTTCGTTAAGACGGCAATCAATGAGAGCCAACTGACGTTCGAGCAGAGGCCAGCCGTCGGCATCGGCGTCAATGCATTCCTGATGAAGAAATCGCGGACTCGGAAGTATTGGGCGAACGCAACAGGCGGGGATACCCAAATCCTGCAACTTGGATCTTTGCAGGATAAAAAAATCGTTATTTCCCGTTGCAAGGCCGCGTTTCACGGTGAAAAAATCGCCCAATGTCGCGGTCGGAGACTTGTAGCCATTGCGAGTTTCTTGCGGCTGAGAAGTCCATTTTCTAGCAATGCGCAATTGATCAATTGCGATTTGGCTCTTCTTGTCAGGAGCTGATAGTGTTCCGCCAAAAGAAAAAACCACCTCGTGATCGGGTTTGGGCTTACGATTCTCGAAGATGACGGTGGCTGAAGATACCAATGCGTCGTTAAATTGGACATCCGAGGGACAAAATCGGTGTATTTCGAGCAAGGAGACGCATTCCGTCAGATATTGTTTGACTCCTTCTCCGTAGTTCACATCCATGAACTCCGAGGGAATCAACCATGCCGCCATGCCATCCTTGGCAAGCCAGGCATGGGCGATGAGCAAAAAGTAACAGTAAAGACCGGCCAGTCCGTTTAATCGAATGCCGGTCGCTTTTAGAGCCAAATCGCCCAATCGACGTTTATTTTCCGCCGTTAGGTGATGATGACGAACATAAGGGGGATTCGTAAGAATGACGTTAAATTTGTTGACAGGCTTTTGTAAAGTGAAATCACCATGAATAACCTGTAGACCTTGTCGTCCCCAAATTGCTTCCGCGACGTCGGCAAATAAAGGGTCCAGTTCGATTCCTGTTGCTCCCTCGATTCGGTCCTTGGGAAATGCTTGAAGGAATGCACCAAAAAACGAGCCTGTCCCGACGGCTGGATCCAAAAAGCGAAACCCAGTATTACGGCGATGCAACTTTTTCCATACATACTGAGCAATATCAAGAGACAAGGCCGGAGGGGTGGCGAACTGTCCCCACTTATTTCGTTCTTTCGCGGTCTTGATTTGGTCGAGCCGTTGTTGCTCGGCCAGCCGCGTCGTTTCAGCTTCAAGCAAGGCCGTCATGCCTATATTCCCAGTTGTGCCAAGTCTTCAATCCGGTGTTCCCAAATCCAATCGATTCCGTCCGCGGCCTCGTAACCCAAATACCCGCTGTCGAAATACCCGCAAAGGAATACAATATAGCAGATGTCCTCGCCATAGGTTGTTTTCAACTGGCTGATTTTCTTGGCTTCCTCTTTGCGCCGTTTGTTCGTGTTGGTGAAATCGCCGGCGGATTTCGCTTCGATCATGATGGGTAGTCGATTGGGCCGTAGGGCTTTCGGCTGAACCAAAACATCCACCGAAACGTTTACCTTGTGTGCTTTGTTCTCCGTCACCGCCGAATAATGGAATGCAAAAGTCCCCGGCGGCATTGTTTCAAGCGGCTTTCCGGGAGGGTGTTGTTTCTTTGTGTAACCTTTTTTTAATAAATACGTTGCTATTGCATGAAGCTGGCGTTTCTCCTGTGCGTTGCGAATGATCGGATTGGCTACTGCTCCCGTGAGCCTGTCGGCCACAATGGTGGATGCCCGATGTCGCTCCGCATTAGTCGGCGATCTGTGCTCGGAAACCCAAACGAAAACGTCGGGATCTAGCAACTTGCGGATAACCTTAACCACGTTATTTAGGTGTCGAAGCATTATCTGCTTCGGCATTTTTACCGATAACGCGCCTTCTTCCATCTTCTTAACAAGATTTCTATCGGCGTAGGCAAGACCAATAAGCCTGTCCACTGCAAGAGGAGGGCAGCAGGACATGCGAAGTGTCGGGAGGATATCAGGCCGGGAAAGCAATAGCTCCGGAGATAAGCTTTGCAAGTTTTTACTGTCGAGAATTGCTTGTTCTACGCTATTGGTAACGTGGGTCCGAGTTTCTCGAAAGGCTTTCGGGGCAAACTTGATAAACCACTTATTATAATAATCGACGGAAGCTTGAGAGTCTTGCTTCCACAGATGCGGTTTGTCGAAATTGACGCCCATATCGCTGGTTCTCGTATTTAAGATTTTTCAAACATGCCTTAGTGCTTGAAATGCCGTCGGCCGGTGAAAATCATTGCAATGCCGAACTTGTTGCAGGCGGTGATCGAGGCTTCGTCGTTTTTCGAGCCGCCAGGCTGAATGACGGCCGTCACGCCGGCGGCGGCGGCCTTTTCGATCGAATCGGGGAATGGGAAATAGGCGTCGGAGCCAAGCGAAGAGCCCCGTGATCGGTCGCCCGCCTTCTTAATGGCGATCTCGGTCGAATCGACGCGGCTCATCTGGCCCGCGCCGGCGCCCAGCAACATGCGATCCTTGCAGAGTACGATGGCGTTGCTCTTTACGTGCCGCACCATCTCCCAGGCGAATCGCAAGTCGGCCATCTCGGCTTCGGTCGGTTTCTTTTCGGTTACGACCTTCCAGATGTCCTCGGGGTCGGCCAGCACGTCGGCCTCTTGCATCAGCGCGCCGCCGTCGAGATGGCGGAGCACCCATTGCGGTTGCGAGCGCGTCATGTCGCCGACTTCGAGCAATCGCACGTTGGCCCTCCATTTCGGCTTGGTTGTCAGAATCTCCAATGCAGCCGGATCGAAGCGCGGGGCGACGATGGCCTCGACGAACAGGCCCGGGGTGGCCAATACCTCGGCTGATGCGGCATCCACCGTGCGGTTCAAGCCCAACACCGAGCCGAAAGCGCTCAACGGATCGCCGTCCATCGCGCGTTGCAGGGCAGTCGCCAGCGTGTCGGCCACGGCAGCCCCGCAGGGGTTGTTATGCTTGAGAACAACTGCCGCCGGATCGGAAAACTGACGAACAATCGCCAGCGCGCTGTCGAGGTCGAGAAGATTGTTGTAAGAAAGCTCTTTGCCGTTGAGCTGCCGCGCTGCAACCACGCTTGCGCCGGTGCTCTCGGGCTTGGCATACACGGCCGCCTGCTGATGCGGATTCTCGCCGTACCGCAACACCGCCTTCCGCGTCAGCGATGTGGTGACCGTGCCCGGGAATGGACCCTCGGCGGTCATGCCTGCGAAGAATTCCGCAATGGCCCGGTCGTAGCGAGCCGTATGAGCGAAAGCCTCGCCCGCCAACCGGCGGCGCATTTCCAACGTCGTTCCGCCATGTGCCGCTACTGCTTCGAGAATCTCCGAGTATTGCGACGCACTCGTGGCTATGGTCGTAAAAGCGTGGTTCTTCGATGCTGCACGCACCATCGTCGGACCGCCGATGTCGATCTGCTCGATCACTTCCTCGGGCGTAACACCCTTGCGGGCAGCCGTCGCCTCAAAGGGGTACAAGTTCACCACCACCAACTCAAAGGTCAGAATGCCGTGCTTGGCCAGCGATTGCATGTCTTCTGGATTGTCGTGCCGGCAAAGGATGCCGCCGTGAACCTTGGGATGCAAGGTTTTGAGCCGTCCGTCCATCATTTCCGGAAATCCGGTGTAGTCGGAAACGTCCCGGACCGGAATGCCCTCGCTTTCCAAATGCTTGCGGGTTCCGCCAGTGCTGTAAAGCTCGACGCCAGCCGCGACCAATCCGCGGGCAAAGTCGGCCAATCCCAGTTTGTCGCTGACACTAATAATCGCGCGTTGAATGCGGGGGGTGTGCATGAAGATACCTTTCGAGAAAGAGTGTTCTACCCGAAGGTTTACGTGTTTAGACGCTCGGGGTCAAGGGCCCCAAACGTTTGGCAAGAAAAACTACACAAACTAGGCAAATAAAAAGAACGCTAATCACCGCTGATATTCACTGATAAACGAATCAGTGACGATCAGCGACAATTAGCGTTCTGATTTGAAGCTATTTGCGGAGGGGAGCTATCTGAGGGTGTCCTGCAATTGGAATTCCAAAACAGCGGGGGAAAAGGGAGCAGGAGGGTCGTAAACGACCCTGACATGACATACGGTTGAGGGAAATCGGTTTGTTCGGCGTCCGTCATCCCGGCGTAAACGCACGGGCCTAACACCGCCTACGGCGGACAAGGGCCGTGAACGGCCCTACCATTTAAATTTCAGGATACCCTCAACTATCTAGCCATTAAAAGCCAGTATCATCCTTCTTATTTTTCTTGCCTTTGCCGGTCTTTGCTGCCTTGCCGGCCTTTGCTGCCTTGCCGGCTTTGCCCGAGTCGTCGTCACCTTGGCCGAATGGGTTCGAGGCATCATCGCCTCCGGCGTCCTCGGCGTCAGCGTCTTTCTTCTTGCTGCTCTTCTTCGGCTGTGCCGCCGGTTTATCCTTCGGCGCTACATGCTCCTTCTTCGCAGGCTTCTCAACATCCGAGGCCGCTTTGGATGTTGCTCCGGCCTTCTCTTCCGGCTCCTCCACTTGCTGGCGATCTTTGCCATGTGCGATGGGTTCGCGTTGTTCGATCTCATGGAGACACTGAATCAAGCCGGTTTCGTCGGCCAAGTAGATGCGGTCGGTCAGGTCGTTCAGCAATTTGATCGTAGCGCCTTGCGTTGGCATCGAAGCAAGCCGGGCTCCGTTGGCCGCATTGACCACTACCAAGTTGCCGATCCGATCCGACGCATAAACACGCGACTTGCTGGCGGCGATGAATTGTACGAGATTGGGTGCAAACCAGATTTCTTTACCGGTTTTCACGGCCAAACAAAACATCCCGCCCAGCTCTGTTGTCACATAAACGTGATCGTTGATGGCAACGGGCGATTCCACGATCGGCTCGCCTGCCGAAAATTGCCAACAGCGATCGCCGGTCTTCTCTTGAATGGCATGAACGAAGCCGTCGCGCGAGGCGGCAATCACCAGTCCGACATCGTTGGCGACTTTGGGATCGGGCGGCATATAGCAAGGCTGGCCCGCGATCATCGAACCTGTTTCCAGCCGGAATTTCAGCGCCAGCAGGTCTTCCGTCCGCCGATCAACATGGCCGATATTTAAGAAACCGCGATCGGTCGGCCAAACGATGAATTCATCCGTGGCGGTCTCGCGAGTCACCAACGGCTGCACCAAGGCGTGACCGAAGGACTGGCAAAACAGCGGCGGAATCGGTTCCTGCGAAAAACGCACACTCTCGTGATGTCCCGGGTCCGATTTCGTTTTGTTCTCGGCTATGTTGTACTTTTTACCTTTCGAGGGAGCGTTTTTGGAATTTGGATCGGTCGCGGGTTGAAGGTGATAGGCCATGATCATGCCGGAAGTCATGGGAACATAAACCCGCTTGGCGCTTAAGGCGGGGCCGGCCCCCGGCGCGCCTTCGACCACCTTCTCATAGAGCAGATCGCCGTTGATCCGGTCGAGCAC
>CAZNMP010000101.1:0-8678 GCA_964573875.1 uncultured Planctomycetaceae bacterium
CGACCGATATTTTCAAACCGTAGCGGCCACCGGCAGTTTATTTTTCCATCAGCCGCGCGAAGTTCGGATCGAATCGTTCGACCAAAAGAGCCCCTTCAAGCCAAGCTACACGTGGTTGGTTTCGCAACCGTTGCCATCGGGCCAGCAGAACCGCCGGCGATTTATCCACAGCATTGCCGCATTGGACGCCCAGGTGATGATCGACGGCGGCTGGCTTTTACCGATGGGACAAGAAGAAAGCACGCGGGATTTGGCGGCCGCGTATCGAGCGTTGCCTGCGGTGCGATTCCAACCGGTCGGCAATTATCCGGCAACCGAGGGAGCGCAGCCGGTCACGTTCCGCTGTAGTTCGCAGGGCAGCCGGACCTATCTTTACGCCGTCAACGACGCTCCGTTTGGCGCGACGGCGCGCATTCACATCGAGGCCGGCGCAGGCTGCCGCGTGGAGGAGCTTTCCGGTTTGCGGAAGATCAACAAGCTTCAGGCCGACGACGGAACAGGCAAGTACTGGGAAGTGCAATTGGAACCTTACGATTTGGTGGCGGTGCAGTTTTCAGAGCCGAACGTGCAATTTTCAAGCCCCCATGCCCGCTGGTCCAATAGCGTGGAAGCGGCCTTGGGTTCGCAGATTCGCCGGCTGGGAGCCAGGGCGGCGGCGCTAAGGAATCCGCCGTCGATCGACGTGCTGCCCGACCCGGGCTTCGAGCGTTCCGCACAAAAAGACGGCTCGCTCTCGGATTGGGCCATCAGCTCGCGCAAGGGCGTTAGCATCCAACTGGATAACACGGAAAAGCACAGCGGGCGTCAATCGGCCAAAGTAACAAGCAGCGACGGTGTCGCCTGTTTGGTGAGCCGGCCTTTCCCAGCACCGACAACAGGCCGGCTTTCGATGGCCGTTTGGCTGAAGGTTCACGACACGAACAAGCAACCGCCCTTGCGATTGGCCGTGGAAGGCAAAATGCAGGGGCGTGATTATTATCGCTTTGCCCCGGTCGGTTTAGCGCCAAGTCCCGGGCAACCGTCCGTGCCGCTCCAGTCGGAATGGGGCCAATACGTTTTTCAGGTTGACGATCTGCCGTTGGAAGGGCTTTCGTCGCTTCGCGTGCGATTCGACTTAATGGGGCCGGGGGAAGTGTGGGTGGACGATGTACAGATTTATAACTTGGCGTTCAGCAAGCCGGAATTGGTCGAGCTTTCTAAGCTGATTACGTTGGCCGATGTGAAACTTCAGAACGATCAGATCGGGGACTGTCTGCGATTGCTGGAAGGCTATTGGCCGCGATTCTTGGAGGAAAACGTGGCATTGCCGGTCGGCCCCATTGCCACAGACGCTGCGACAAAACCGCGAGAGGAAGAGAAACCGCCCGAGCGCAGCGGGTTGCTCAATCGCATGAAAGACATGCTGCCGGAATCGATGCGGTTCTAAAGTGCGATTCTCACCGTAGAATGGGTCAAGGTCGCACAATCTTTCTGCACGGTGATGCAATTGCGAAGCCGCAAGCGATTTGCGGAACGGATGGATGCGTCTAGATCAGCGCTGTTCGAATCGGAACCGAATTAGTTCTCGGCCCAGCCGACTTCAATGTCGGGCTTATCGGCTTCGACCTGGACGAAGACAACTTTTTGAGGCGGGGCAAGCGTGGGTGTGCCGATCGGGGCGGAAGAGGCCATCCGGGACTGCGAGGCGTCCGAGTGTCCGCAGTATTCGAGACGGCCGCCGACCAAGAGAACCGCAACGCCCGCCAAAACGAAGGTGGCGAAGAGCAAAGGCAAACGCGAAGTAATGGAAGACATGTGCGTTATCTCCTGGGGTGTATTCTTTCTATTTTAATTAGTCCCCCCAGAATCTCAAGCAAAAAACCCGGCGGGGAGTTGTCATGGGTTGTGGTTTTTTTGCATCAGGCGTTGAAGTGAGCAGTCGAGGCCATTGCGAAAAGGAGGTTTGTTCCTCGGATGGCAAGCCCGCACACTTCACAAGCTTCCTATTTTGACCAAAAAGCACGACCGCACCCGCAAAGTCCTAAGAATAGTCGGTAAAATTGCGCGACAAATTCAACGTGGCTTGACAATTTGGCGAACAATCGGAGAATGACGTGAAAGTGAAGGCCTTGGGGGGCGCAAACAGCAGGGAGCGACGGACGGCGGCGCGCAAGTCGCGGTCGGGACGGCCCCCCCCAAGGCTTTCGCATTGCTCGGTAAGACCGCTATGCCCACTTGTCTTATTGGTCTGGGGTCGAATCAAGGAAACAGGCAATCGACCTTGGATGCGGCGGTTGCAGAACTGCGTCGGCGATCAGGGATCACGGTTCAAGCAGTAAGCTGCTGGCGCGAAACCACACCCGTAGGCGGACCGGCAAACCAAGGGCATTTTCTGAATGGTGCTTTAACAGCCGAGACCGCGCTTTCGCCCCTTGAACTTCTCACGTGTCTGCAAGAGATCGAAAACCATTTAGGGCGAAAACGCGAGGAACGCTGGGGACCGCGCACCGTTGATCTGGATCTGCTTCTGTATGACAACTGCGTGCTGAACGAGCCGTCGTTGACATTGCCGCATCCACGGATGGCGTGGCGGCGATTCGTATTGGAGCCTGCCGCGGAGGTGGCCGCCGACATGCTTCACGCAACGACCGGATGGACGATTGCTCGATTGCTGGAGCATTTGAATACCACGATGCGTTACATTGCTTTGACAGGCCCTATTGCAGCAGGCAAGAGCCATTTGGCCGAGGAGCTTACGCGGTTGCTTTCGGCACGGATGATTGCCGAGCAGCCCGACTGGACGCGGCTACATGCTTTTTATGAGAACACGGCCGCACACGCTTGGGAAATCGAGCAGGAATTTTTGCGGCAGAGGGCGGATTTGCTGAAGGCGGAGCATTTTCGGCAATCAGCAACGGGTTGGACGGTGAGCGATTTTTGGTTTGATCAATCGGCCGCTTTTGCAAGGGCATGGCTTTCGGCCGAGCAGTGGCCGGGGTATCTGGCACAATTTGAACGAGCCCAGCGTGACGTGGTTCGGCCGAGGTTGGTCGTATTGTTGGATCTTCCGGCACATGCGTTGCTTGCACGAGTGGAACTGCGGGGCCGGACTTGTGAAAAGTCTATAACCCTGGAACAATTAGACCGAATTCGGCTTGAGGTATTGGAGCAGATCCATCGGCCGGATACGGGCCCGGTGCTTCGGATCGCTGCCGAAGACCGGGAAAACGCCTTGGACGAGGTGCTGGCCGCGGTGCAAGGAATGGAATAAACTGTAGCCCATGAACGATAAGACTCCACAATTGATTACGACCATCGCTTCCTTGCGGGAAGCCATCGGCGCGTTGCGCCGGGCGGGGAAGAAAATCGGACTTGTGCCCACGATGGGCGCGTTGCACGAGGGACATTTAAGCCTGGTTCGGGCATCGAAGGCGGAATGCGACAGCACGGTGGCGACGATTTTCGTCAACCCAAGCCAGTTTGGCCCTAATGAGGATTTCGCGAAATATCCGCGCACGTTGGAAAACGATTTGAAGTTGCTGGCCGAGGTGGGGACGGATCTTGTGTTCGCACCGGCGCCGGAGGAAGTGTATCGGCCGGGCCATTCCACCTGGATCGAAGCGCCGGCGACAGCCGCGCCGCTGGAAGGTGTTTGCCGGCCGGATCATTTTCGCGGCGTGGCCACTGTGGTCCTGAAGTTGTTGAATATGGTTCAGCCCGATGCCGCTTTTTTTGGGCAGAAGGATTATCAGCAGGCGTTGGTGATTCGTCGCATGGTGGATGATCTGAATGTGCCGACGGCAATTAGAGTTTGTCCGATCGTGCGCGAGGCGGACGGTTTGGCGATGAGCTCGCGAAACCGTTATTTGAGCCCTGCCGCGCGACAAAGGGCATTGGTGCTTTGGAAGAGTTTGCAGCTTGCCACGCAACTTGCCGACGCCGGAGAGCGCAATGCCGACGTAATCGCCGCACGGATGCGCGAGGTGATCGAGACGGCCGAGGACGCACGGATTGATTATATCGCGATTGCCGATCCCAAGACGCTCGAACCCGTGGAGACCATCACCGGGCCTACGCTGGCGGCATTGGCCGTGAAAATTGAAAACACGAGATTGATCGACAATTGCATTTTGAAACAAAAATAATGGATAATATATCAGCCAAGTGAAGATAATTTTCTCTCGTTCCGAAGCTCCAGCTTCGGAACGTCCGCTTTTGAAGCACTGCTTCGATCGTTTTGAAAGGGTTACGTCGCTGGACTAGTCAGGAAGCAGAGCTTCTGAAAAGTGCGTTCCCAAGCTGGAGCTTGGGAACGAGAGGGTAAACGAGAGAAGGATTTGCCTGACGGCGAGGGTTCTAGGCCCATCGCCGTGACAATAATGGACAGTGAACAGGGGCCCGTGGTTCGTTTCCACACCGCCGGCCGCCTGATCATCGGCCACGAGCCTTGGAATACGAGCCACGAATCATGTGTCAAACATTGTTTTTTATACCTGGAGAGTTTGCCGGTTTTCCGGTCTTCGGATTCGGCTTGCTACTGTTTTTTTGGGCCGTGGCAAGCACCACGTTGTTGATCCGCGTGGTGCGGCGGCAAGGTTTTGTCGCGGATACCTGGAGCTATGTTTTCATCCTGCTGCTGATCGGATTCATCATCCGCTGGGTGCTGCCGGCCGTAGCGGAACCGCAGGGGCTGCCGATCCGCGGTTACGGCATGATGATTATGTTGGGCGTGATCGCCGGCGCGTGGTTGGCCACATATCGTGCGAAGCGCGTCGGGCTGGACCCCGATTTAATGCTGTCGTTGATTTTTTGGATGATCGTGCCGGGGATCATCGGCGCACGGGCCTTTTATGTGATCGAGTATTGGAACGAGTATGCCAAGGCATATACCGCGCCGGGCGGCGGCTTGGGACCATTGCTCGGCGGCATCATCAATATCTCAAAGGGCGGCTTGGTGGTCTACGGTTCGTTTTTCGGCGGCGTGGCGGGAATGCTGTATTTTTTACACAAGCATCGCTTGCCCCTGCTGGCCACCTGCGATTTGATTGCTCCCGGCATGGCGTTGGGGCTGGCGATTGGCCGGATCGGATGCTTGATGAACGGCTGCTGTTATGGTTCGGTGTGCGATCATGGCTGGGCAATAACGTTTCCGCCGGAAAGCCCGCCGTATCGGGCACAAGTCGAGCGAGGACAGATGTACGGCTTTACCTTGAGCGGCCACCCCAAAGCGGAACCGCGTCTGCTGGCCGTTCGCGAGGACTCGCCCGCCGATCACGCCGGGTTGAAGACGGGCGATGTTTTGCAAAGCATCAACGGCGAAGAGATTTTCGCGACAGGGCAGGCTTACGGGCTATTGGATCAGGCGTTTTTTCAGCAGTTGCCCTTGGAGATTCACATATCGAAAGGATCAACCGTCACGATCCCGGCCATTGATCCGCCGGCGCGTAGCTTGGCAGTTCATCCGACGCAGATTTACAGCACGATCGACGGAGCGATCTTGTGCGTGATTCTTTTGATCTTCGACCGTTATCGCCGTCGCGACGGCGCGGTGTTCGCGTTGATGATGTCGATTTATCCCGTCACCCGGTTCGTGATCGAAGGGCTGCGCACCGACGAGGCAGCGGTTTTCGGCACGGGGATGAGCATTTCACAGAACGTGAGTTTGCTGTTGCTGTTAGCGGCGGCGGCGTTGTGGTTTTACATTCTTCGGCAGCCGGCGGGATCGGCGTTTGACAAGAAACTAAACAAATAAAAAAAACCGCCGTGGTTTCGCAAATCTTTGGACGGCGAAACCACAAGCGGTTGAAATGCAAAATCAGGGGCAACGTGCTTTTTGAATCGCGGCGGGCATATCCCGCCGGTCTCAAGCAAGACGGCCGGAGGAACTATTCTTCGTCGTCGTCTTCGTCCTCGTCTTCGTCGTCGTCCCAGTCGTCATCGTCATCGTCCCAGTCGTCGTCTTCGTCCCAGTCTTCATCTTCATCGTCGTCGAGATCCTCGTCGTCGTCGTCCACCTCTTCCCAGGGTTCGTCATCGAGGTCTTCATCGTCCTCGTCTTCAAACTCTTCGTCGAGATCCTCGTCGTCGTCGAGTTCGTCGTCATCCTCTTCTTCTTCGTCTTCATCACCTTTGGCGAAGATATCGGGATTGGCGAACCGCTCGTCACGACGAGGCTGAATTCCCGTGGGGCTGTTGCTCTCGGTCGCCGAGCTGCGCCGAGGTTTGGTGATCATGGAGGTTCTCACGTTAGTCTCCTCTTCCGCTTCTGAAGTTGGGTTGAATGGATTTGTTATACCGTTATTTGAATCGTTCGACGTATCGTTTTGTTGTGGTGTCGAGGTTTGGCCTGCACGCAAGACCTCGGCACGAGGAAGTTCTTCTAAATGGCGGAGCCCGAATACTTGGAGGAAATGTTTCGTGGTTCCATAGAGGAAGGGGCGGCCAAGTTCCTCGGATCGACCGGTGATTTTAACCAAATCACGTTCGATGAGCTGTCGAAGTACTTCGCCCGACTGCACGCCGCGAACCGCTTCGATATCGGCTCGCAACACGGGCTGTCGGTAGGCCACAACCGCCAAGGTTTCCATGGCGGGGGCGGACAACCGAACCTCCGTGGTAGCGGAGTGTAGTCGCCGGAGCCACGGGGCGAACTTCGACCGCGTCATCAACTGGTAACCGCCTGCCACCTCCTCGATGCGAAATGCATGTCCTTCTGTATCGTACCTCCGATTTAAGGATCGGATAAGTGTACGCGCTTTTGTGCCGTCCGCCAAGCCGGCCAACTGGGCTAGTTTTCGGCTGGTTTGTGGGTGTTGCGAAAGAAAAAAAATGGCTTCCAGGCGAGAGAGGCGGTCTTCGTGGTTGAAATCCCCCCCTATCTCGGGAGATATTGTAGGCCCCGGGGGCGAAAAACACCGATAGCTCCCCCTCGACAGGCCTAAATTCCACTCGCCTGTCATGCAGGGATGGTAGAAGTAGGCTGGGAAGCGCTCGAACAATCGCCCTAAGCCCGAAATATGCGACCTCATGGAAGACAGCTTAAAAAAAAACTGCCAAAGAAGGAAGGGGAAAGGAGAAATGGTTTAGTACAGAAGCCCAAGCTTCAGGCCGGTCGTGTACATTTGGGTACTGGAATAATAGTACGTATCAGAACTGGTATCGCCATGGTAATGGACATCGAAAGATTTCTGCCATGTCATTGCTTCAAAAGTGGCCGCTAGGAAGAAACGATTCCGACGCCAGCCAAGCTCGAACTGGCCGGTCATATTCGCCTGCGGATAGAGCGCCGGAATGGTGGAAGAAGATTCAGGCATGAACATATAATTAAACGCCGTAACGCCAAACCGGCCCGACATGTAGAAATCGTTGCCGCTATCACGGAGCCAATGTTTTTCAAAGCCGAAGTAGGGGTAAATCGTCCACCAGGTTTGACGATAGCCCGATATGATTTCGTCCGGTGGGTAGAAATAGTTATGAATACTGCGGTTCCAGGCGCGAGTGCCGATGCCTCCAATAAGTGTAAAGGGCGGCAAGTCTTCAAAATTCACGTCCCAGAGATATTCATACTCGACTCGCCCGCCGAGATGATCGACGCTGGAATGGACCTGCTGGTCATTGTAGTAACTATTGTGAGGCATGTTTCCAGCAAACAATTCAATCCGAAGGCGCTCGGCATCCTTGGCGAGCAGATATCCCAAGGTGTATAAGGCTCCATTGTCACTATTCAACGTGGCGCCGTTGTTCCGGGTATTCCACTGGAGATAGTCGAACCGGGTGTAAAAGGCAAACCCCGCGGGCTGCTGCAAGCTTTCGATCCAGTAATCAGGCTGCTTGCCCGGATTGGGAGCAGGCGGCGCCGGATCTTGCGAAAACGTGATGTCGTCGGAAACTTGAGGTTGCGGAACTTGTTGGGATTCCACGGTTTCCGTTTGTTGGGCGAAGCAAGCACTCAGGTCGGCGATCAAGGCAAAAAGAACCAAACCGAGGATCGTTAAGTGTGCGGTAGTTGTTCGTGTTGTGTTCATCCGCGGCGATCCTTTTTAGAAGCTCAAGCCCAGCTTGAGGCCCGTGGTGAACATTTGCGAACAAGGCTTGAAGACTCCGTCCAAGGAGGTGGACTCGGCCCAGGTCATGCCTTCGAAATAGACGGAGGCCAAGAGATGCTCATAGCGAAGGCCGAATTCGATCTGCCCGGTGAGGTCGGTATTGGGATGCGAGGTACCGACGCCTTCTTCGGTGGTGGTTTTTTGGGTGAAGGCGGTGCATCCCAGCCGGCCCGTGAGAAAGAGTTCGCAACCGGTGTTATTCGTCCATCTCTTTTCGAGGCCGACATAGGGATAAAGCGTCCACCAGGTTTCTTGAAAACCGATGGAATTATTTCCAGGTGTGTCGATGTATCCGTCGAGAATGTCGCGAATCCAGAAGCGGGTGCCGATGCCTGTGAAGAAGTTGAAGGTGGGCCAACCTGCGGGATTCAGATCCCAAAGTAACTCGTATTCCGTGCGAAAACCGAGATATTTGGTATTCGAGATTATTTGACTGTCGTTTAAGAAGGTGCCGTCGAAATGGACAGTTGCATCGAACAATTCAGCGCGGAACCGTTGGGCGCGATCGGTGCGGACATAACCGAAGGTGTAGAGAGTGCCGTTTTCGTTGACGACAATTTCACTGCCTTCGTATTCCGACCAATCCAGGTAGTC
>CAZNMP010000102.1:0-8663 GCA_964573875.1 uncultured Planctomycetaceae bacterium
CGACTTGGTTTGCGAAGCACTGTAACGGCTCATCGCCAACGTGAGGCGAGTTTCGATGCAAGATAAATTCAGCAGCAAGACGGCGTTTTCATGCCGAGCGTTTATGGCCGTCTCGCTGCTGCTGTTTGTCAGTGCTGTCGGCGTCTGCGCCGAACGCGCCAACAAGAAAAATGCACAGGCTGCAAGCTCCGGCGTTCAAGATTTTTCATCGCCGCATTTCCTGCTGCATACCGACCTGACGCAGGCCGAGGCCCGCGAGCTTCTCAAGCAGCTTGAAACCGTTGTGAAGCTGATCGGCACCTACTGGGGCCGCCCGCCGTCCGGAATTCTTGAATGCTATGTGGTCAAAAATCTTGACGCATGGCCCGCGGAAAAAGTCGATGCCATGGAGCCCGGCGGACTCGCCAAAATCCGCGAAGGCGCTGGCGTGTGCATTACCAGAACGCTTTCGTCGGGCAATCGTTTCATGGCCAAGGCTCGTGTCTACACGGTCTCGAAAGACGGCGTTCCGCTGCACGAGGCGGTCCACGGATACGCCGGCCAAACATTCGGCCGAACCGGCCCGCATTGGTACGCCGAAGGCATGGCCGAGCTAGGCCATTATTGGGTAAACGGCCAAAAAGGCGTCAACGCTCCTCCGGTCGTGATCCAATATCTAAAAAAATGTCCCCGCCGCCAACTGTCGCAACTCTTGGTCTGCGACGAAGAGCTCGGTGGCACTTGGGAAGACTACGCTTGGTGGTGGACGCTTTGCCATTTTCTCGACAATAACCCCAACTACTCCGCCGATTTCCGCGCCCTCGGTCCCCAGTTGCTGCAAGGCAAAGAAACCGGCTTCCGCCAGGTGTTCGGCGCAAAGGTCAAGGAATTCACCTTCGAATACGAGTTCTTTCTCGACCACCTCGAAGCCGGCTATCGCGTCGAACTTGGCAGTTGGGATTGGAAGCGGAAATTTTTCTCGCTGATCTCCGGTCGATCTGTCAACGCTGCTGTCCAAGCCGGCCGCGGCTGGCAGCCTTCGGGCCTGATCGTCGCAGCCGATACGGCCTATCAATACACCGCCACGGGCACGTGGCGCACCGGAAAAGACGATGAAACCGTCGATGCCGACGGCGACGACAAAGGCCAAGGCCGCTTGGTCGGCGTCATCCTGAAGGATTATAAGCTCGGCGAAGAGTTCGAGCTTGGCAAGTCAGGCTCATTCACCGCCAAAAGCGACGGCAACCTTTACGTCCGCTGCCGCGACGCCTGGAACAAGCTGGCCGACAACTCCGGCCGCATCTCCGTCAAGCTCCAACTCAAAGGACAAGACGCCGAATCGCCGGAGAAGTGAGCCTTTCATGCACATTGCCGAAAGTCCGCCGGGCGCTTACACGCAAATCGACGGTCGGCGGTATCTCTACTTTGCAGGAACCGGCTACCTCGGGCTCCAATCGCATCCCGAGGTCATCCGCGCCGCCGCTGAAGCCGCACAAACCTACGGCCTAGGCAGCGCCAACTCGCGCACCGCCTTTGGCACCACGCAACCCGTCCTCGACGTAGAACGCGCCGCCGCCGCGTTCTACGGCCAAGACGACGCCTTCTATTTTGCCTCCGGCTGGATGGGCAACAATGTTTTAGTACAGATGCTCGATGACGACGCCCGGCTGGTGCTGATCGACGAGTGCTCCCACTACAGCCTTTTTGAAGCCGCACGGCTTTCAACCAGTTCGCCCATCACATTCCGCCACCGTGATGCGAACGACCTGCACGAAAAGCTGAAAAAACATCTCCAGCCCGGCCAATATCCACTGGTACTAAGCGACGGCGTATTTGCCGCCACCGGCCGCATCGCTCCCGCCGATCAATACTGCGCCATCTTGCAGGAATATCCCGGCGCCGTCTTACTCCTCGACGACGCCCACGGCCTAGCCGTCCTAGGCCCCAACGGCCGCGGCACCTACGAGCATCTCGGCCTCTGGCCCCCCTTCTCCCCTCGCCCGGGCACCGACCCGCAGGGTTGGTCGGCGGGAGAGGGGCCGGGGGTGAGGGCGGCCGGCAGTGATCAGCGGTCAGAGGTCAGCGATCAGCGATCAGCGGTCAGCCGTGAGCAATCAGCGGTCAGCGGTCAGCAATCAGCGATCCCAAATCAACAAATCCCAACCCCCCCCCTGCCCTGCCCTGCCCTGCTCTTCTCCGGCACTTTGAGCAAAGCCGTCGGCGGATTCGGCGGCATCATCCCAGGCCATCGTGATTTCATCGATCGTATCAAAACCCACTCGCCCTATTTCGCCGGCGCCAGTGCCCCGCCCGCTCCGATCGCCGCCGCCACGGCCAAGGCTCTTGAAATCATCATGGCCGATCCCAGTTTGCGAGAGAACCTGCAAACCAACGTGCAAACCCTAAAAGCCGGCCTCCGCCGTCTCGGCTTCGACGTAGACGACACGCCCGTGCCGATTGTCAGTCTGACCATCGGCACATCCGAAAACATGCAGCGGATCCAACGCGAGCTTTTCACCCAAGGCATCGCCCTGCCCTACATGTCCACCTACGCCGGCCTATCGCCCCAAGGCGCTTTGCGCATCGCCATTTTCGCCACGCATTCCAAGGAGATGATCGAACGGTTGATGGACGGATTGAGAAAGTTTGTGTAGAACAAGGCCAATAGGCCGTCGGTCAGATACACTGTACCTGACTGCTTGCCGCGTTACCTGACTGCTCGACGCAAAGAAAAAAGATAATGCGATATGAATACTGACGATACTGTAGATGGCAGATCCGATGACATGCCGAAGAAATCCGCCTGTGCTGCGGTTATTGCAATCCTTCGCAGTCTACTTCTCTTGAATAGCATTGCCTGCTTCATAACAATGATTGGGCTCCTTTTGCCCGCCGACCGCATCAAGTGCGGTATGGACTACTGGACGCTTATACCTACATGCTGGACTTTAATCGGCCTTCCTTTATCATTATTGGTGGTTATTCCAGGCGTCATATGGCTCCGCCGATGTGGTGAACGCTATGCTTCAATCGTGATTTGGACATGCTCAGTCACTATGATCTGGCTAGCCTTTGTCATGCTATTCGCCTGGGTTATATCGAAATAAAGAGGAACCAAAGCCAAAAACGACGTCTTCAGTTGTAGTGTGCGTCCGTGACGCACCACTTCGCTATTTTGAAAATCTCCATGCCCGCAGATCCACCAGATCAATCGTCTCCGAAGCTTGACCGAATCACGCGGCGATTGTTGATCGCTGTTGGCGCGTATAGCGTTCTGCTGGTCGGTTTGTTGAATCTGTTTATCCTCAACTCGGGCGATGTGAATCACCGGGCGGTCATTGGCATGGCCGACGGTATGATTTTTTTATGGCTTATTGTCGGCGGTTCGCTTACGCCCGTTGTCCAACGGCGATTCGTGCCGCGGCTAGCTGCCATTCCGATCGATTGGCGTATACGGTTTGTGGTGCTCTGCACCGTGATGGCCCTGATTGAGGAAATGATCACGACCGGCATGACCAACCTTGCCCCGTGGTTCGGCACAACGCCCGAGGAAGCGCACATCACCGCTTCGACCAACTTTTTTACCGTCGTGCTCTTTCACAGCGTCGTCGTGTTCGTGCCGATGTTCATCGCCTGGGCGTGGATGCTGTCTCGCTGGGATTTCTCGCCACTGAAAGTGCTTTTGCTGTTCGGCATCACAGGCAGCTTGGCCGAAGCAAGCATCAATCCGACAAGCCTTATCGGCGGCTTTTGGGTTTTTGTCTACGGCCTGATGGTCTATCTGCCCGCCTGTACGATTCCGGCGAATCGCAATACACAACCGGCTCGATGGCATTGCTATCCCATCGCCGTCGTTTTACCGTTTCTCGCCGCAATGCCCGTTGCTCTGATCGTCGGCTTGCTGCGGAAATGGCTCGACATCCCATTTCTGCCGGGCGTGAATTGAGAAACCGAGAAGCAACATCGTGGCACAGCGATTAGACGGCAATCGTTCCTTCCCGTCTTACCCCCCTGCCCTCTTTACCCGAAGAAACGTTCGTAGTCGTCGTGGCTTCCGATCCAAAACCACGTGATTGTGTCAGCATCGACAACGCCAACAGCTCGATAACCTCGATTTGTTCGCACAGACCAGATTTTTTCTTCGTGGTTGACGCACTTGAACCGCAAGGAGGGATGCGACGGATTGTCGCACCAAAGACGATAAGCCTTCTTCACCTGAGTTCGGAGTGACGCATCGAGACGGCCGTAAGATTCCCAGAAAGAAGGCAGGACCGCGGATTTCATAACTGTTCGGGCGTAAGAGGCGTTGCAAGGCCGCGAGCAATCTCCGCACGTGCTTTTTGAGCTGCCGCCACCAGTTTATCTTGCGATTTCGCAAAAGATTCGTTCCATTGCAGCTCGTCACGGAGATCGGCAATGAACTCCTGCATGTGTTCCACCACCCGTTCTTGCAGAGCCTCGGGCAAGGAATCAACCATTTGAATAACAGTAGTACTGGCAGCGGGAGACATTTTACTTCTCCGAATGAAATCCTTACTATTTTACTATATGATTATTCGGCGAAGGCGTCAAGCAAGGATTGTGCCGTACAATGTATCGTCAACCCTGAATCGCCCGATCTCCGTAACAGCAAAATATTCCCCCTACGGCGTCTTCAGCAAATCCTTGAACTTCTCGCGCACCTTGGCCACTTTCGGCATGGCTACCGATTGCACGTAGGGATGGCGGAGATTGCAGGCGACGAAATTCTGGTGTTTCGGCTCGGCCGGATAAAAGCCTTTGAGCGGTTCGACCGTGGTCACGATCGGCCGTTGGAACACCCGAGCGTTTTGCAGATCAGCAATCATCGCCTCGGCCAGTTCCTTCTGCTGTTGGTCGGCATAGAAAACCGCCGACCGATACTGACGGCCAACGTCGTTGCCCTGTCGATTGAGCGTCGTCGGATCGTGCGTCGCGAAATGGACCTTCAGTAACTGCTCGAACGATATTTTTCGCGGATCGTAAACGATTTTGACTGCCTCGGCATGATCCGTGCGGCCCGTTGAAACGGTTTCGTAGTTCGCCGTTTCCGCCGTACCGCCCGCATAGCCGCTCGTAACCTCCCGAACGCCCTTAAGCTCCCGAAACACCGCCTCGACGCACCAAAAACATCCGCCCGCGAAAACCGCCTCGGCATGATCCGCGGCCCTGGCCGTCGGTTCGGCCAGCTTTTTGAGCTGATCGGCGGCCACAAATCGCAACGCATCGGAATTCAAGCAATAACGCTTGCCGGTCGGCCGAGGACCATCGTCGAACACATGGCCCAGATGCGCGCCGCAACGTCGGCAAAGAATTTCGGTGCGAATCATGCCATGACTCGCGTCGCGCTGTTCGACCACATTTTCCGCGGCAGCCGGTTGAAAAAAGCTGGGCCAACCCGTGTGCGACTCGAATTTCGACGCCGACTCGAACAGCGGTAGATTGCATCCGACGCAAACATACAAGCCCGGCTCTTTATTCTTGAGCAGCCCTCCGCAAAACGCCGGCTCGGTGCCCTTGCCGCGCGTAATGCGGTATTGTTCTGACGTAAGCAGCTTTTTCCACTCCGCATCGGAATGAACCACGGCCGGCACTTCCACGGGGCCGGTCAGACGCCCTTCAGGTCCAATGACGCGAACTCGCACGAGGTCCATTTTTGCCCTTTCGTTGGATTTCGCTTTTTTCACCGACAGCTCGGCTTTTGTTTCCGCAAGCTCACCGCAGCCTATCGTGAAAAATAAAACCGGCAGCATCCAAAGGAATAATCGCATGGAAATTCCAGGCTGTTGTATGAAATAGTCCCTAACAAACTATATGCATATCGCCTAGTACAGGCAAGTAGAAAAAGGCCAATGGCAAAACGGCGCAGCGTGAGAACGCACTACGCCGTTGATTGTCAAACGGTATTGCGGCTCATTCGCGTCTACTTCGCCTCGGCAATTCGAACCGTTCCGAGTCGATACCGGCGCTGGCCGTCGTCGCCGGCTATCGGCAACGCAATTCGGGGTGTTCCATCCGCAAGGCCGACCGACACGAATACGCCATACTCGCCCGGCTTTAGCGGCGGCGTATGAACGCCCTCGGGCGCGACATGGCTCAAGGCCACGACAAAACGCGATTGAATCTTTTCAACCGGAGCCTGATTCGGCGGGCCAACCTTCAGATTCCGAACGTCGAATTTTTCATCGACCAGCACGGCTGCGATGCCGCCTTTTTCGTCTTTAAGCGTCATGGCCCAATGACCGCCGGGATAGCACGGCGCAACGCCGGCGTTCGCCCAAGCGGTGTCCACCGTAAACGGCTGATTTCCCGCAATCACGGCGGGCCAGCCAATGCTTCGCAGTTGAATACGATAGCCCAGACGGCGGTTGATTTTTTCGATCGTCTCGCGATTTTCATTCAACTCCTCACGCGGCCACCAGTGGATCGACATATAGCTGGCATGATAATCCTCAACCGACTTCAAGAGCAAATCGCCGCTCCACGCTTTCCCAGCTTTCGAGCTGCCGTAATGTTCGTGCTCGATGATAACCGGCCAACGCGGCCAAAACTCCTGCGCCATTTCGGCATGATACCACGAGTTGGGCGGCGGTTGCACCAGGATGCTGTCGTCGCGCAGCGTAACGCCCTTGGAGATTGCATAATCGGTTTCGGGAAAGTGCCGCCCCGCCCGACCTGAGCCCGCCACGTCGTCGCTAATACATAGCAATGTGCGATGAAAATGTTGAACGTGCAAGTCGATGTGCTTTTTCACGGCTTCAAACGTCTGGGCTTGATTAAGCTGGCTGCCGAAGCCCGTGTGCCCTTCGCCCCACATGCCGAATGAACCGATGTCGATGAACGCCACGTTTGGGTTGCCGTCGTAACGCTTGGCCATTGCGGCCAGAAAGTGATTGAGCTTTGCCAGAAAGACGGGATCCTGATAATCCGGCTCCCACAAGGGACCATTCGGCCGAGGCCCTTTGCCGAACTCGAAATCAACGCCCTTGGCTCCCGCGTCTTGCACCCATTTCGGCGTGGCATAGCGCCACCAACTTTCGCAGCAACTCACGCGAATCGCGATCTTCTTCCCCTTCGCAATCCAACGCTGGGCCGGCGTGTCGAACAGCGTCCAATTGAACTGCCCTTCCTTGGGCTCCAAAAACGACCACGGCACGCGAAGATAGATCGTCGAAAGCCCCGGCCAATCGTCCAACGTATCCGAAGGCTCCAACTTCGCGCCATAGTTCTCGATCGCATTCGAGTAGAAATGCAGCGTCCAGCCCATGTCGGGATTCACAAGCGCCTGGCCATTGTCTTGCGGCTGCACCACAACCGTCTTGCTCGGCTCCTCGGCCGAAGCATTGCGACAAACACCTACCAACAGCAGCACGGCCGCCAAAACCCACAATCGCAAAAAACACCATCCGACACAATTCTGGCGCATCATAAGAGCAGACCTTTGCGAAACTTCCATAGCGAGGCGGGATTAACAGGAGGGATTTTTTCAAAACAGCGAAAACGTCATGCCCTGAATTTGCCGAGCAAAACGGTATCGTGTAGGTCCATACGAAACACAAAGCGGATGGGGAGGGATTCGAATTACCTGCAAATTATACGAAAAAACTAGTAGTTGTGCAAGAAAGCGGTGCGGAATCCGGTGCAGTTGATGCACGAAACGGTGCAATCGACCCCGACTTGATGGCCGTGGTCAACGCATGGCGAAGACTGACCGAGACGACAAAACAGCAGATTGTTGGGCTGGTCAAGGTATCGGGTTCGATGAAATAGGAACGAAGGGGCGCAAGCATGATGGGTATGGTTGTGGCTTGTCGAGATGGGCAATAACACTCGGAAAATCAAGTGTTTAGTGCATGGGGTGTCCAGAAGGCCACCGGGCGACCCCCCAGCGGAGTCCCGGTTGGCTTTAATTGTAGCGTCGTTCCCGTTTTTTTGAGTTTTGAGAATGTTGCAAAGGATTTTTTATCAGACACATTATTTCGGGACGGCCGGCGGTGTTGCAACGCCCCGGCCAAGCGAACCTCGGCAGTGTTGTGCTGGCCCTGCCGGTGTTCGGCCTATGCGTGTCTTCATCGCCCCGGCGACGGTTTGTGCCGTTGGGGGGCACAATCTCTAGAACAACTGACGGCATGACCGTAGTGGCCCATCGCACATTTCTTGGCAAGTTTTGCATGGGGGGGTTATTCCTTGCATTTTTTGGATAGCATGACCGTTGGCAAACAACCCATGAATTTTTCCGAGTAATGATTTGGGGGGTAAAAAACTGAAACGCATCACTGAAACTCCAGCAAGTTTTGACATAGGGGGGTCTGATCCTTGTGTTTTTTGGGATGGCGTGACCGTTCGTGAATCGCGCACATTTTTTGGCAGAAAAACAGGCTTTTTTCTATCGGCCCCTGGCTGTGGGTCCTTTCTGGCCGTTTGTGCTGCGGATGGATGTAGGAACAGGTCGGGGTGACAACTCCCCTTACTTAGCATTTTGCGGGGAAAGCAAGTCTGTCTTAATACCCTACTGATCCCTATGCCGTCGGTCGGACGGGAACCCTCGGCAGGACCCGTGACGGGGCGGGGTGTGCAATAGGTGTTATCGGCAGTAAAATCTGGGGATACGGGACGGCCGGCGGTGTTGCAACGCCTCGGCCAAGCGAACCTCGGCAGGCGATCCA
>CAZNMP010000103.1:0-8592 GCA_964573875.1 uncultured Planctomycetaceae bacterium
GAAGAAGGCCGAAGAGCCCAAGGCCGAAGAGAAGAAGGAAGCGGCCGAGGAGAAGGCTGAAGAGCCCATGGCCGAAGAGAAGAAGGCCGAAGAGCCCAAGGCTGAAGAGAAGAAGGAAGCGGCCGAGGAGAAGAAGGCCGAAGAGCCCAAGGCTGAAGAGAAGAAGGAAGCAGCCGAGGAGAAGAAGGAAGCAGCCGAGGAGAAGAAGGCTGAAGAGCCCATGGCCGAAGAGAAGAAGGAAGCAGCCGAGGAGAAGAAGGCCGAAGAGCCCAAGGCCGAAGAGAAGAAGGAAGCGGCCGAGGAGAAGAAGGCTGAAGAGCCCAAGGCCGAAGAGAAAAAGGAAGCAGCCGAGGAGAAGAAGGCTGAAGAGCCCAAGGCTGAAGAGAAGAAGGAAGCAGCCGAGGAGAAGAAGGCTGAAGAGCCCAAGGCCGAAGAGAAAAAGGAAGCGGCTGAGGAGAAGAAGGCCGAAGAACCCAAGGCCGAAGAGAAGAAGGACGCGGCTGACGAGAAGGCGGACGAGCCCATGGCCGAGGAGAAGAAGGAAGAGCCCAAGGCTGAAGAAAAGAAGGAAGCGGCGGACGAGTCCAAGGCCGAAGAGAAGAAGGAAGCGGCTGACGAAAAAGCTGACGAGAAAAAAGAAGCGGCCGAGGAAAAGAAAGCCGACAAAGAAGAAAAGAAGGCTGACGACAAATAAGCAGCCCTAAGAAAACTCGATTTACATTCAAGCAACGGCGGTTGTAGTTCTCTCTTGCATTCCGCCCTACTTAATTCAAATACGGCAGTACAACAACACTCCTTGTGAAGGAGCAGTTATTGTGCTGCCGTTTTTTATTGTGTTCATTTGCAATATGGATTCCAATTCAGAGATGCCTCGGCGGAGCCGCATGCGATATGCCGAACATATTGGACGGTCAATGTGTTTTACAGCAGCCGATCTAATTCAGCCACCAACGTAGAGAATTGCCCTAGCGCGGCATCGACCGGCGTAGGTTGTTCCATATCGACCCCGGCGTCACGCAACAAATCCAACGGATCTTTGGAGCAACCGCCCGCGAGGAATCGCAAATAGTCGTCAAGCTCTTGCCGGCCGCCGCCCAGCACACGGTCGGCCAGTGCAATGGCCGCCGACATGCCCGTCGCGTATTTGTAAACGTAGAACGCCCGATAAAAATGCGGAATCCGCAAACATTCCAGGTTCAAGGCGTCGTCTAGTACAAAATCGGGCCCAAAATAGGCCTCCAATAATGCGCGGTAGATCTCCTGGAAACGATCGATCGTCAGCGGTTCGTTCGACTCGGCCGAGGCGTGGATCTGCTTCTCGAACTCGGCGAACATCGTTTGCCGAATGATCGTACCCCGCATGGCGTCGATCTGGCGATTGATCAAAAACGCCCGTTCTTCGTCGTTTCGGGCGCGATCCAGCAAATGCCGGCTCAGCAATTGCTCATTGAATGTGCTCGCCACCTCGGCTACGAAGATCGTGTAGTTATAGTAGGTGTAAGGCTGATGTTTGGCCGAGTAAAGACTGTGCATCGAGTGCCCCGCCTCGTGGGCCAGGGTGAACACGTGATCCAAAACCTCCGGCCGGTAGTTCATCAAGATGTAGGGATCGGCATCGTAGGATCCCGAGCTGAAAGCACCGCTCTGTTTGCCGCGGTTCTCATAGCGGTCGCACCACCTGCCCTTCAACCCGTTTTCCAATAGGCTGCAATAGTCGTCGCCCAAGGGCTTTAGAGCTGCCATGACCAACGTAACGGCCTGGTTCCAGGTGTGGCGAGTCTGCCGCTCAGCTAAAATTGGAACATACGTGTCGTAGTGATGAATATCTTTTAACCGCATTGCCCGGCGACGAACGTCGTAGTAATGATGGACGGCCGGCAAGTGTCGCCGCACGCTAGCAATTAAATTATCATAGACAGCCACCGGCATCCGATCCGGGAACAACGCCGCCTCGATCGCACTTGGATGATTACGCGCCCGGGCGTAGTAGATATCGCGTTGCACCGAGCCTGACAGCGATGCGGCCAGCGTATGTCGATGGTCGGCATAGATTCGATAATACTGTTCAAAAGCCGCTTTACGAACGCTTCGCTTTGGCGAGTGCAACAACATGCTGAAAACGGCATGGCTCAACTCAACCGGCTGGCCTTCGGTGTCTTTGACCGTGCCGAACTTCAAGTCGGCGTCGTTCAGTTGGCGAAAGACTTGCCCCGCGGCCTGGGCCATCTCGGTTTGCATGGCCAGCAATCGCTCCTCCTTCTTGCTCAGCGTGTGCGGCTTGTAGCGCAATAACCGTTCGAGCAGTAGGCGGAAGGGCTTCAAAATCGCTGCATCGAGCATTTTTTTGATTTTAACGCTTGGAATCGCCAGGATTTCCGGACGGATATAGCTGGCGGCCTCGCCCGCACGGCCGGCGGCATTCACGTAGCGCCCCTGCATTCGTTGGTAGCGGCTCTCAGTGGTGTCTTCCGCAGTCTTCAGATGGGCGTAAGTACCCAACCGCTCGCCGGCACGGTCGAAGGCCTCGTCGAACTTCAGGCATTCGGCCAAGGTCTCGGCACTCTCGGCCAGCTTGCCTTGAAACTGGGCATATCCCTCGATCTCCTTCTCCCACGCGGTAAAAGCATCCTCCCACGCCTCATCATTGGCGAAAAGGCTTGTAAGATCCCAGGTATCGGCAGTTTTAACTTTGCTGCGTGGCAGAAGCTGCATGGTAAATAGCAGGGGGGGCAGAGGGTTTGAAACTAGCGTAATGTCTCGGAATATGATGTGCTTTTAGCAACACTACACTAGCCCACCACCGATCGAAAAACAACCCAAAACGATGCTTCCCCACGTTAGTACTGTTATGCCCCTGCCCCCCCGCCTAGATTCTTATGTTAAAAATAGCCCACCCAGGGGGTGCAATGTGCCGGAAATATCCAGTATGTTACAGGAATCGAACGATACTTTTCGTGGAGTCTGTTGGTGGAGTAATCATGTGTACGATGGCGATTTTGTACCGCGTCGCTCGCGGTACGCCCATCCTTGTGGCAGCTAATCGCGAAGAACGTTTTGACCGTCCGACCCAGTATCCCAAGATTCAGTCGGGGATGCCGCGCGTCGTATGCGGGATTGATCGTCAAGCGAACGGAACCTGGTTGGGTGTCAACCAGTACGGACTGTTCTGCGCGGTTACGAACCGGCCGAAAGCCCATGTGCCGGCCGAACGGCGTTCACGAGGGCTTTTGTGCCGTGATTTGCTCGACCTGAAGACCGCCAAAGAGGCGGCTGCCCACGCCGCCAAGGAACTGAGTACCGGCTGCTACGCCGGGGCTAACTATCTTTGCGCCGATGCCCGTTACGCGGCGGTCGTCCACGGCGGCAATAAAGTGGAAATCGTCGAGCTTCAACCCGGCTTGCACGTTCTCACCTCGGGCAACGTGGATGATCTCAAGGATGAACGGCACGAATTCGTTCGCCGGATGCTTACCTTGCACACGCTCGATTCGGCCGTTACGTTTTTGGCGGTCGCCAGCCGTGTTTTTTCGCGTAGGCCGGATCATGAAGGCCGTCGCGGCGTTGTGATCACCGGTCCCGAATTCGGCACGGTTTCCTCGACGTTGCTTTCCTTGCCGCGAAAAATCCAGCACGCCGTGTATCAGTATTCGCCCGGCCCGCCGTGCGACAATGCCTATGACGATCTTTCCGCCTTGCTGCGGCAAGTTCTTTCGACGGAACGCAGTCGCAAAAACCGTGAAGGCAACGGCGAAGCCGAAAAGCCTCGCGAAAAGGTGAAGATCGGCGAGACCAAACACAAGGAATTGGTCAAAAAGCAGAAGTAATTTGCTACCGTTTTGTTTCGCGCAATAATTGCTCGAAGTGGGCGCTGACTTCGTAGAGAATCAAGTCGGGGCATTGTGGATCCCGGACGAACAGGCGGCATAATCCGTCGCGGGCGTGAATTAAAAAACGATGCTGGCGGAAGCAGAAATCCACCCAAGCCCGGGCATACTCATCGGCCACGAAATTGAGCACCTCCGCCCCGCTCAACAACAGGGCATGATCGTGGATATTTTCCCAGGTGGCCTTTTGGGGGAGGGAAGTAAAATGCCGGGATCCGTCGCGCGTTCTTTCGTCGATCAATATCATAGTGCCTGCTATCCTAACAGGCACCTGTGACAACATGCTGTCACCCAGCGCATGGGTTTTTAATTGTTCCGCTGACGCAGGCAATCGTGAATTAACCTACCCCGCCAATGCGCCGGAAGCAGCATGGCTTGGCAATTCCACCACCATCGAGGAGGGTGGCAAGATAATAACACGCGGTCAATACGCGCAAAAAAAACTCGTTCCCATGAAGAACATGAGAACGAGAGTGATTTCTGGTTAATCTTCCAAGTAGCTGTTCTGCTATCGACATCAGATCCACAATCAAACAGATCAACGATGAGCCGAAAAGCACGGCCCAGTTACCGCGAACTGTTCTTGCGTTGTCGTCTGACCGTCAACACGCGATACGGACTACCACTCGTCGCGACCACCGCGACCGCCGCGACCGCCGCCGCCGCCGCCACGACCGCCGCCGTAACCACCGCGACCGCCGCGTCCACCGCCGCCGCCGCCACTGCGAGCTGGCTTATCCTCGGCCTCATTGACCTTGATGGTACGGCCGTCCAATTCGGTGCCGTCCATCTCGGAGATGGCCTTGGTAGCGCCTTCGTCATTGGCAAAGGTCACGAACCCGAAGCCCCGGGAGCGACCGGTTTCGCGATCCGTAATGACCTTGGCTTCGACGATTTCGCCGAATTGGGAGAACGCGCCGTGCAGGCCGTCGTCCGTTGTGCCCCAGCTCAACCCACCGACAAACAATTTCTTCGACATCCCTCTGGTAACTCCTTCTGCGGCACTGTCGCAACTTGGCGGCAGCGCACCTAATGATACGAACGGGTTTCGTGGGTTTGAGGCCCTCGCTCCCCGAGGGCAGCCCCAACGGCCGCCACTGGTCTCTCGTAGCATACCAGCTTCAGAGTTACTTGCAACAGCGCCCAGGAAGAAATCCGCCAGAAAATACGCATTTTTAGAGCAAAACCACACATGCAGGGGGGTTTGGGCCGTGAGACCAGGAAAACAAGGCGAAATAATCCGTCACTACCCTCACAAAGTGATTTTATCCCTGCATTTGTTTCACCAATTTTCGCACAATACTTCGTGGCGCCAAACGGACCGAAAACGCGCCTAAGCGATTCAACAGTCCGGGAACGATCAATGCCTTGCCTTGGCGAAATCCCTGATAACCGGCCTTCGCAACGGCTTGGGCATCCATCACGCCAAGTTTGAAAACTACGGATTCGTTCATGCCCGAGACCGTGCCGAACTCGGTGGCCGTGGGTCCTGGCGCCAGACAAGCAACATGCAGCCCCGTGCCTCGCAGTTCCTCCGTTAGGGCCTCGGAAAACGACAAAACATAGGCCTTGGTCGCATAATAGACGGCCATATTGGGGCCTGGCTGAAACCCGGCGGTCGAGCCGACGTTCAAAATTCCACCGCGTCGATGTTCCATCATGCAGGGCAAAAAAAGACGCGTTAATTGGGTCAGAGCAACCACGTTGACCTGAATCATCGCAAGCTGACGCTCGAGCGATAGCTGAGCCACGGAGCCCATGGCGCCAAATCCGGCATTATTGACCAGCACATCGACGGCAAGTCCACGGTCGGATAAGTCCTCGAAAATCGTCTGCGGAGCCCCAGGCTCCGACAAATCCCGAGGTAAAACGGTGACTTCCGTGCCGTGGTTTCGCCGCAAATCTTCGGCCAGCTGCAACAGTTTTTCCTGACGCCGCGCCACAAGGATCAAGCGGCATTTGTCCGCGGCGAAAAGCCGTGCCAGTTCCCAACCGATCCCTGCCGAGGCTCCCGTAATCAAAACCGTTTCCGGCGACATCTTGAGCTCCTTAATGCCGGCGATTTGCGGCTGTTATTCGACCGTCACACTTTTCGCCAGGTTGCGCGGCTTATCGACATCGCAACCGCGAGCCACGGCTATATGGTAGGCAAGCAGTTGCAGGGGGATAGCGCTGACGATCGGCTGCAATAATTCATCGACGGCCGGAATTTCGATCGTGTCATCGGCCAATTGCGCCGCCTCGGTGTCGCCCTCGCAAACGACGGCGATGACCGGCCCGCCGCGGGCTTTGATCTCCTGAAGGTTGGAAATCACCTTGTCGTACACGGGGCCATGCGGCAGCAAAAAAACGCTCGGTGTGTGTTCATCGACCAGCGCGATGGGGCCGTGTTTCATCTCGGCCGCAGGATAGCCCTCGGCATGGATATAGCTGATTTCTTTCAGCTTCAAAGCGCCTTCGAGAGCCGTCGGAAAATTAAATTGCCGGCCCAGGTAAAGGAAATTGTTGCAATGGGCGTATTTTTTGGCAATCTCCGCCACGTGATCGCTGCATCCGAGCGACTGCCGAACCTTATCGGGCAATGCATCGAGCTCCTCGATTATTTTCAAGCCCGCCGAGAAACTCAAGTGGCGCAAACGCCCGAAATACAAGGCCAACATCGCCAGCAACGTGCATTGCGACGTGAACGCCTTGGTCGAGGCTACGCCGATTTCCGGTCCGGCGCGTAGATAAAAGCCGCCGTCGGTCTCTTGTGCAATCGTGCTGCCCACGACGTTGCAGATACCCAGCGTGGGACAACCCTTGCGTTTCATTTCACGCAAGGCCGCCAATGTGTCGGCTGTCTCGCCGCTTTGCGTAATGGCGAATACCAATGTGTTGTTGTCCAACGGCGGATTGCGATAACGCAGTTCGCTGGCGTATTCCACTTCCACCGGCAACCGCGCCAACGACTCGATCATGTATTCGCCCACCAAGCCGGCATGCCAACTGGTGCCGCAGGCGGTCATGATGATTCGGTTGACCGCCCGTAATTCGTGCGGCGTGAGATTGAAACCGCCGAACTTGGATGTGGCGGCATCGCGATCCAATCGGCCTCGCAAAACGTTTTGGATCGATTCGGGCTGCTCGAAAATTTCCTTGAGCATGAAATGAGCGAAACCGCCCTTGGCAATATCGCCTGCCTGAAAATCCAACACGTGGACGCTGTGATTGATGTGTCCCTGGTCGCGGTGGATCACCCGCAAGCTATTGGCCGTCACCACGGCCAACTCGTGATCGGCCAGATAGACGATTTTGTCGGTAAAGCCGGCCAAAGGCGATGCGTCGCTGGCCACGAAATGCTCGCCCGCACCCACGCCGACGATCAGCGGACTGCCCAACCGGGCGGCGATCAGGATCTCGGGCCACTGGCGGAAAAGGATCACCAATCCGTAAGTGCCTTGCAGTTGCACGAGCGTCGCCTGAACCGCGGCGACCAATGGCTGGTAATCGACCGCTGCCATATCGGCCGGCAGCGGTTGACGTTTCAGACAACTGTCGATCAGATGGGCAATCACCTCGCTGTCGGTCGCCGACTTGAACTGATAACCTTCGCTTTGCAGACGCCGCTTAAGAATTTGGAAGTTTTCGATCACGCCGTTGTGCGCCAAGACCAGCGTATCGTCGCCGCCTACATGGGGATGCGCATTGACGTCGCTCGGCGCGCCGTGGGTGGCCCAGCGCGTGTGGCCGATGCCGCTGTGTCCCGGGGCCGGCGTCTTGGCCAGCAGGCTTTCAAGCCGTTCGATCCGTCCCGCAGACTTGACGATGGCGAATTGGCCCTCCGGCGTCACGGTAGCCACGCCCGAGCTATCGTAGCCGCGATATTCGAGCCGGCGGAGTCCCGCCACGAGAAATTCCGCGGCATCCCGCGGCCCGATGTATCCCACAATTCCGCACATATCCGACGATCCTTTGCGAGAGAAGAACGACAACAACCACCCCCGCAACGAGATCGGCGAGGCACCGTTCGCCCCCTCTGCTGCGGGAATTGCTTCGCGGCTGTATCTTAATGATACGTCGTAATTTATCGCATCAGACGCATTAGGTAAACACCTTTGGCAAGGGCCCGAACGAGTGCCAAGCGTTTTTTCGAAAATAATATAGGGGAATGAATGCGCAACGGACTGACCTCACGTGTGCGAGGTCCGAGCCCCCTGTTTTCCGTGGGGCATGTGCCGAGCATCAATCGTAGGAGACTTCAATTTTGACGTTCCCGGCAAGGCCTGTCAGACGGATTATTTCCTTTGCCGGGTCAAAATCGGTCCATGCTGTTCCATGGACGGCGACTTTTTTGATCAGCACTTGTTTGGGATGCCGTATTCGGAGCAGAACTGTCTTGGCCGAATAGGGCGAAGGTAAATCAACGTTGGCGATAACCTTGCCATGTTCGATATCCGAGGCGATATCGTAGGCCACGGTGCCAAACCGGCAAGGCGCGTTTTTCACGCTGACCTTTTTTCCTTGTTCCAGCCAGGTGCGAGGAGTGCCGCGGGCAAGCCATAGCTGGTCTCCTTCTTCCAAGACAAGCATCGATCTCATGCGTTCCAAGAAGGCTGCGACTTCAAAGGTTTTGTCACCGCCGCCAGTGGAGGAGACAAAACCAGCTACCATCGGCAAAGCTTCTCGGAGACAGCATGTATCGGATGAAATGTTGCTTTGGCGATCG
>CAZNMP010000104.1:0-8578 GCA_964573875.1 uncultured Planctomycetaceae bacterium
AATCAGACGTCGTAGTTTGCTCTCCTGAAGCTCTCGAATTTGTTCGGCCCCGAGCCACTGGCTTTGCGAAAGCTGTTTGTAGTGTCGTCGCGTGGCGCGAGTGAGCATCCATTTGTGGAAAGGAAATGTCAGGAAATAGGTTTCGAACATAAGACGCCGCCGCCAATCAAGAGAACGTTGCGAAGACGGTGCTTGCGGAGCGTAGTGATTGACGAATTCGGCTACATAAGGATCGCTTTGTTTTTGCAGCCGAAATTCAAAGAGGCCTTTCAGAACGTCGAGGGAAACCTTGTAGACGATGCTCAAAGGGAACTGCGGGATAAAGGATTTGCCCACCAATCGACTCTGAAACAAGACTTCGATTTCCCGAATCGTGAAACCTTGTGCTTTTGCGGCCACGGCAATGAACGTGTTCGGATAGTAGTAGTGATGCTTGCGCCGCAAAATGGCATGGAGCGTGTCGCGCCGGGCAATCACGAAGCCGGATTTGTTGTCGCGCAGTCGCATCCGGAAACAAGAATTCAGGATGGAGTTCAATCCTTTGCTAAGGAGATATCGACCATCCCTGAGCCGCCCGATCGAACTTCGACATCCTTGAACCATGTCGCAAGGATTGGTAGTGATTTCGCGGTACAATCTCCAAACGTCTTCGGGTAGATACTGAAGGTCGGCGTCGATCAGGCAGGCGTATTCTCCACGAGAAAGCTCCAGACCAGTGTCCCAACCGGCCGACTGACCGCGATTGACGGGATGGCGGATAGCGACCAAACAGGGGTGTGTTTTTTGGAGAGACGCAATCACGTTCGGTGTTTCGTCTGTACTGCAATCATCCACAAGGATGACTTCTCCACGTAAATGACGTCTTTTAAAAACATTGTCCAAACGTTGCACCAAGTCTGTCAGATTACCTGCTTCATTGAAACAGGGAGCAATGACTGAAATGTCAATTTGATTCATGATGCGATGCCATCCACTTGTAAACGGAAGTGAGTCCTGTTCGCAGGGAAGTCGTGGGAACCCAGCCCAAGACTTCACGCGCCAGATCGTTCTTGCCGACTCGCAGGCTGCCTGCCGTCCAGTCGGCCGGAGCGTGAAGAATTTCCAAAGGCGAATTCGCCGCTTCGAGCATTATATGCACGAGTTCATTGACGGTGGTTGCGGAGCCGGAGCCGATGTTGTAGGTTCCGCCCGGGCGACCGCGTGCTATGCTTGCCAGCGTGGCATCGACCACGTCCTCGACGAACACATAGTCGAGAGCTTGACGTCCATCGCCGTTGATAATGGGGCGTTCGTTCTTCAAAATGCGTTCAAAATTTTTGACAATGACGGAACGGTATCCCATTCCTGCATATTGTCGTGGGCCGTAGACGAAAAAGTATCGGAGGCAAACCGTCGGAATGCCGGTTTTTTGGCCGAAAGCATGAACCATGTGTTCGCCGGCCAACTTGCTGATGCCGTATAAAGTTCGAGGCGCCGGAACTTCGTCTTCGCTCATCGGCGATCCCGTCAATCGACCGTAGGCATACAAGGACGAGCTGAACATAACGGCCCCGACCCCTGCCGATGCGGCGCACTCGAGCAAATCGTGCATGCCTAGGATATTGGCTTTCAAGAGATCATCCGGCCGGTCTATGGCTTGATTGTGTTTCTCGGCTGCAAGATGGAAGATCACGTCAACGCCTGAGACCAAGTGCAGCAGGGCATCGCGTTCGATTGATCCGAGTTTTACTTTATGATGCACCAGAGGGCCGCCGCAGCCGTTCAGATTGGCGAGCGTTCCCATGTCGAGACTGTCGATGATCCGAATTTCCTTCGCACCGGAACGAAGCAGTCGTCGCACAAGATGTGACCCGATAAATCCGCAGCCGCCGGTGACCAGAATCGTTTTATCGAGGAAGTCTTCCATTGCTCTCTCGTGCTGCAAACTTGCCCGCGAAATCGGGAAGAGCAGTATTTAGAAGGCCGTCGTATTGTTCCCTTTGCCTACGTCCTGTCGGCAAGGGAGAGAAAGGTCATTTTCAAGACGGCGAAATTACCACATCGAGGGCGCAGGGTCGCCATTTTCATCCAAGTGGATTTTGTATGAAAACGAACCAACCTGCCCCTCTTTTTCAAGAGAGTTTGTTATTCTCAGAAGCAATTCCAACCGCTTGCGGGTTCCCAATCACATCCTTGGGAATTCGCAAGAGGTTAAAATACGAAAAAGGCACATATTTCAGCCGATTGTCTCGGCTGATTTGTCGCGGAAGAGAATATGGACAAACTTGATCGCAAAAGAGAAGGCGTATATACGCAGAGGTCGCTATTAAAGCAAGACCATTTTTCGTTAAAATGAGGGGATCTGACCTAACGAGTTGCGGGTGGGAAGATGGTGGGGTGCGATTCGTTTTTCGTTAAAAATGCGGTTTCTGGTTGGCGATTACATGCAGGACATGACCCGGTCGGTTAAGGAGGCTTGTTTCACCGCATGGTTGATGCGAAGACGCAGTTCGGCCAAGTATTTTTTTCGGAAGGGCTCGTCGAACAGGATTTTGCGGTAATCCGGCAGAAGGTCGGGGAAATGCGTGCGAAGAAGTTCGGCCACGGCGGGCCAAACCTTGGGCCTGCGATTCAACGCATCGATCCAAATAGCATCGATTCCCAGGTCTGCGGCTTGTTGGAGCATGGCGTTTAAGTCGGCTTGGCCGTCGGAAAGCATCGGCAACACGGGGCCGAACATGATGGATGTGGCAAGCCCCGCGCGGCGCGATTCTTCAAGGACTTCCAGACGCTCGCGGATGCTCGATGCGCCGGGTTCCCAAAGCTCGCGTAAATGTTCATCGAGCGAAGTTAATGTTACGCCGACTTGCACGGAATGGCCGCGAAAAAGATCGATATCTTCACGAATTAACGAGCTTTTCGTCAACGCATGGATCTGAAATCCGCGTTCCAGCAGTAATTCACAACAACGGCGGGTCAGACGCCAAGAGGCCTCGATCGGCTGCCAGCCGTCGCAGGCACTACTGATGAAAACTTCGCCGGGCGGAGTGTGGCGCAGTTGCCGATTGAGCGTCTCGACCGCGTTGACCTTCACATCGACAAAGGATCCCCAAGGTTCTGTGTGGGGATGAAATCGTTGCATGAAACGCGCGTAACAATAGGCGCAAGCATGTGTGCAGCCGGTATAGCAATTCAGCGAATACCCGCCGAGGGGGCTGCGATTAAGAATCGTCTTGCAGACGGTTTCGCGAACAACGGTTCCCAGGGGAACTTCACGCATGGAACTTTACGAAGTGATAGCGAGAGCCGTTTGTTTTTAGGCGGCTCGGCGCATTTGCCGCTCGGATGTGCGAGCAACAGGGCGCTGACGCTTGGCGTCGCTGAACTTCAAAATACGAACTTCTTCCTCGGCATGTGCAGAGTGCCGGGGGATCAGCACCAAGGTCAACAACAGACCGAGGGGGCCCAGGAAGATGCCTAGGTTCATGGATTCAATGGTTCGACCGCGAGCGAATCCAACCATCGTAGCCAAACCGAAACTCAAAAGCCACGTGAAGATGAGAGTGTCGAATGTGTTCATAAGGCCTAGCAGGAAAAGTGAGGAGAGCATTCAAATGCGTACAACCATTGCATTTGCATGGCGTTGATAATATCTTTCGATTACAAAAAATACCATAATGCGCATGGGGGGTGTGGTCGTTTATTTTTTAGGATGTGGAAAACAAAAACTCTATTTGTTTGCCTATACCGCCAAGATTCTTTGTGTTTTCCAGATTGTTGGATCAGATCACTGACTTGCCTTTTTGAAGCAATTCGGATTTTTCTTTTGACCTTGCTGTTGCACGGCGATGCGACTAGACTCGCGACCAAGCATTGGTGGGTATTCTTGTTGCGTTGTAACATGTTACCTGGCAATGATTTGTGGTGAATGTCGAGAGGCGGCAGATGTTGCAGTACTCTCGCGAGTTTAGATTAACTTTTCGCGAAGTAGGCATAACCTTGGGGAAGTAATAAAAAAGTCCCCTCCTGTGGGCCATTTTACTTGCATCGGAATCTGGGGCTTTTACAATAGAGTCATAGAGGCCCCAGTTTCCCCAGACATCAAAGTCAAAGGTAAACTATGAGACGGGCGATATTGGGGATCCTATTAGGCATGGGCCTGATCACGGCGGCGGTCGCCGTGGCTGAACAACGTGGTGAGGTCTTTGCGCAACGTGCCGCGCCGCCAGTTTCGGCGCCAACCGTTGCATCGGGTTCCGAACTTATCGTCGTGCCGTCCTCGTTAGGAGACAAAGCACAAGTACTGACCGTCGTCGATCCGCGACAGCGTGTGTTAAGCGTTTACGCGATCGATTTAGCGACGGGCAAGATAACGTTAAAAAGTGTTCGCAATATCCAGTGGGATTTGCAAATGATGTATTTGAACAACGAGACGCCTCTCCCGCAGGAAATACGCTCGTTGTTGGAACAGAGGTAAGCCCAGAGAGATCGCTATGGCCCAGAAATACTACAACTCCAAGGAAACCGCAACCGCTCTTGGCATCTCCGTCGAGGATGTCAAAAAAATGTTGGACGCTCGCGAGCTGCATGGCTATCGCGACGGCGCCGATTGGAAGTTCAAAGTAGAGGACATCGATCAATTAGCGAAGAATCGAGCTTCGCATACATCGTCCGCATCGACCGAGGAAGAAGGCGGCGACGTCTTGCTGAGCGAGGTTGCATTGGGACAGGTTGACTTGGGCGCTTCGGGCACTGTCATCGGCATGGAAGGCGGGGCCAGCGCCGCCGACAGCGATATCCAATTGGTCGGTAGCGACATCAAGCCGGAAGTTGGCGGAAAGAAGCCCGCTGCTCCGAAAGCAGACGACGTTGATTCCAAGGTTGCCCGATTTGAAGAGTTGGATTTGACCTTGGATGAAGATATCACGTTGGACGAAAGTTCCGTTGCCTTGGGCGGCTCGGGCAAAGGCGGTTCCGCCATCGATCTCAGCGGCAAGGAACTTGACGACGACGACCTGGTGCTCGGCGGAAGCGGCAAGGGCAGCGATGTCACCATCGGCGGCGACAGTGGCATTTCGCTGGTTGATCCGGCCGATAGCGGCCTTTCGCTCGAACAGCCGTTGAATCTCGCCGGCGCGGGCGAGGAATCGTTGGAGCTTGGCGAAGACGACATGCTCGCCATCGGCGACAGCTCGCCGACCCAAGTGAAAGGCGACGACGATTTCCTGTTGACCCCGATGGAGGAAGAGTCGGACAAAGAGGAATCGGCCAGCGGCTCGCAAGTCATTGCGTTGGACACCGAAGGCGATGAGTCGGCCACTTTGGTCGGCGCATCTTCGGCCGTGGGCACGATGGCGGCCATGTTGGATGAAGACCTTAGCGGACAACCCGCCATGGATATGAGTTCGCCTATGATGGGCGGCGGCTTGTTGGGCGGTCAAGCGGGCGGTCTGACCGACGGCGTTCCGTTGATGCAGCCCTCGATGGCATTGCCTGAAACGCCGTACACGGGTCTGCAAATCGCCGGGTTGGCGGTTTGCGCGGTGCTGTTGATGGTTTGCGGCATGATGATGTATGATCTGCTGCGGAACATGTGGAGCTGGGACGGCCCCTATTCGATCAACAGCTCATTGATGGACTCGATTTTAAGCATGTTTGAAGGATAAACGACCCGACAATCGCGTTGGGAGGATTCGAAAGGAGTCGAATCGTGAAGGCCCTTGCATGGATGCTGATCGGCATTGCCCTTTCTGTTGCGCTACCGGGATGTTTGTTTGTTCCCAAGTCGCAATGGAATACCTCACAGGCCGAAAATCGCGCGCTCAAGGAACAAAATCGCGCGCAATTGACCGAGATCGAGAATCTCAAGGATCATGGCCATGCTCTCGAAAATCGCCTGATTCGCAGCGAGGAGCAGTTGGCCTTGTTGCAGGATCGGTCGAAAATCGATCGCAGGCAGCTCGATTCCTACGAGCAAGAACGCGATGGTCTCTACGAGCAATTTCAGGGCATGGCTTACGGCCGCAGCCGGTTGCCGGCGGAGTTGAGCCGTCAGCTTGCCGAACTTTCACGGCGCTATCCCAGTTTACAATTCGATCCTGAAACCGGTGTCAGCAAGCTGGATACCGACATTCTTTTCGACAGCGGCGAGGCCGTGTTGAAGCCGGGGGCTGAAAAACTGCTTGACGAACTGGTGCAGGTGATGAAGTCGCCGGCCGCTGGCAATCTGAAAATCATGGTTGCCGGCCACACCGACAATCAACTGATTGCGGGCCGAGGGGCTCGCGAAAAATATCCCGACAATTTCCACCTAAGCACCGCTCGCGCGTTGGCTGTTTCCGACCGCATGAAACGAGCGGGTTTGCCTGAGCAACGCATGGCGGTTGCAGGTTTTGGGCCGTATCAGCCGATTGCCTCGAATGCATCGGCTCAGGATCGCCAAAAGAACCGCCGTGTCGAGCTTTTCATTATGGCCCCCGATGTTCCCGTGGTCGGCTGGAGCGAATCAACGCCGAGTGTGTACGAAAAAGGCGTGAAACGATAGTTGTGAAAACCATTGGGGCTGGTGTTCGCGAATCGAAGAGTGGCGTTAAGTGCTGAGTAAATTAGCTGGCTCTCTCTTCAGCCTCTTCGCGGGCGATTGCCGCCCATTGCCATAATCGTTGCGGTTGGTAGCGAACCGTCGAGATGTCTTTCATAATCAACTCGACATGGCACTTTCCGCCCGTGGCGTCGAGGAACTCGCGTATCTGTTGCCTTGCGCGGTCCGGATGCCAAGCGTCCTCGGCGAGAATCGCCGGACTGGGTTTTCGGCTGATGACGTAGTCGGCTGCGATCTTTTCGATGGCGCGTTTTGTATCGCACCAAGGGCTGACCGAAATTTTTCGCAAGTTGGGGATGCGGCGCAGTATATCGATCTTACGATCCAGCGGTTCACAGCATCCGTAATAGGTTAGTCCAAAGCGGGAAAGCCAACGCAAATCGTGTTCCAACGCAAACTCCCAGTGCATTCGCGGTGATACTTCCGAAAAAATCTGGGCATTGGAGCATCCCCACATATTCAGCGGCGTGACGCACTGCGGATCGAAATTGCCGCCCGGCAATTGATCGGTGTAACCGTATCCGCCTGAGCCGATCCGTGTGTTGTTGCAGTCCAACGAAAGGAGATTTTGCGCGACAAACTGATCGAGTTCAACCATCCAGGCATCCACCATTCGTTCGACGCCGGCGTGGACCAGTTCGGGCCGTTCGATCATATCGATCATCGCTTCCTGAATGCCCCACCAGCGGATCAGATAGTCCCAGGGCGTGAACCAGATGTGCGTCTGGCCGACCTTTTTGACCGGCAGGATGCCTTCGTACACTTGGCACATCGCCTGATAGCGAAACTCGGTTGCTGAGGCGTTATGCGTTACCTTCGGCATCCGGATTTTTTCCAGATCGGCGAAATCACGAATTTGAACGTTGAAATGCCGTGAGACGACATCGCTTGCGGCATCGGTCTTCACAACGTCGACGTCTTCCATAATCCCGAAATCGGTGCTGTGGATCGCCAATGGGCAAGCGAGAAAGTCGTTCACGATCATGTCGCCGGGTATATGCCGCCATTGGTAGAGCGTCCGACGTAAATCACGCTCTTGCTCTTGTGCCCATCGGTGCTTGGTTTGGAGCGTCAACTCATCGTCAACGTTCATTTCGTGCCAGCAAATCTCGTTGATCCAAACCATCGGCCGTTGTGACCGCAGATCGTTGAGATCGCGCCAAAGCCGGGCCTTTTCTTGATGGATTGGCAATGCGGTGATTTCGGCCACCTCCGATGCCAAACGGCGCAGGACAACGGTGTCGTTCGGCGACAGATGAATTTCTTCTGCCAAGGGCGGCGGATCGTAATGGCTGGGATCGTGTAGCATTGCGTTCTTTTGTAAGGATGGATTTAGGGTTGTTGGTGAATCAGTTTTCCTACGGCCTGAAGCGTTTTTACGTCGATTTCCCGCAAGCGGCCGCTGTAGTCGGGACCGATATCGACGGAGAAAATGTTGCCGAATTTCTCGGCGGCAAGATAATCCTGATAGAGTTTTTCAGCGGGCAGGCAAAGGCCGTCGTGCTTAGGCAGCGAATAGAACCACATTGCACCGCCTTCGTGCGGCGGGAGAATCGGATAGGTGAACTCGGCCAAGAGGTAGTTTTTGTAGGCCGCTTCGTTTTCCTTGTTGTACGAGGCGGCCTCTTTGCTGCCGAGAGGACCGGCCGCGCCGCATTCGCGCAGGCTGATTTCGCCGGCCGGTTCACCGTGGTTGAAGCCAATTAATGTTCCCGGCTGGCATTGGTGGCACCAGGCCACGGTGTCTTGATGGTTGAGACCGCCGTTGCCCACGGCATGATCGAACCAGATGTATTCCACCGGGCCGTATTGGGTGAGCAGCTCTTTTAGTTGAGCTTTCTTTGTTTCCGGATCTGACCCGCCCTTGCCGCCTTGGCCATCGATTGCGCCAGACCAGTTCCAATCGCCTTCCGAGAAATAGAGGGCCAATTTGATGCCGTACTTGTCGCATGATTTACGCAGTTCGGCCAATACGTCGCGACCCAACGGACTTTTTGT
>CAZNMP010000105.1:0-8502 GCA_964573875.1 uncultured Planctomycetaceae bacterium
CAAGGCCCGACATGGGAGGCAAATAGGCAATTTTGACATCAGACGCCTCTTCAGGTATCTCGGAAAACTTGGCCTCCTTGACCGGCCTTTTTTCGTAACCAGGAAGTCGCAATGGTCTACAAAAAAATGACTCTTCGTTGCTATAGTCGAATTCGATACCGCAATCCCAGGCCGTTTCACCGGTCACTCCACTAGCAGTGATGTCGATGCGAATGTTCTCGGTTTTTGTTTTTCGTTTTTCTTCCGTTTTTTCGTCAACAATCTGTGTATTCCGTGTATGAAGATCGTGCCACAGTAGATTGGCTGCGGGGACCGGAACGGAAATTAAATCTCGACGGTTGATTGTCACACCGGGCCGTTTTTCTGGAGATGCCTTGCCCGTGCGTTTGGCATTCCACTGCCGTAGGCCGACATCCCAGAGAGCCAGGGCCTGTAATGCCGTGGTTTTACCAGCGTTATTTGGCCCGATAAACACTACGGATTCGCCCAACTCAATGTCAACGTCCTCGAATCCCTTGAAATTCCGAATTTGAAGGCGGGTCAACATCGCGTTTGCCTTTCCCCAGTATCACAGCCAAAGTGTTTCTTAATAACAAAGCCAAAAAAGCATGGGACATTTTACCCTGATTTTGCTGCAAAGGTATATTCTTTCTCACGAATTCGAGATAATGGCAGAAATCTTGCAATACCACCAGGGCCCGAGAAAAAACTCACGCCACAACTCCTTGTCATCCAGAATGTTACGGCAAGTGTTTTCCCGTGCCGGGCGTTGTAGACAAACGCGAAAAATAGTATACTGGAACCTTTCTTATTGATGACGAAACAAAAACGCCGCAACTCTTTTCTGCAAAAGAAGTTAGGGCGATATTGATTGATTCTGTCTTTCGAAAGGAATCGTAGTGTCGACCGATTCGAATCTTCCACCTGAACCGCCGGATGCCGAGGAGCCCCAAGCTTCGGGGCCTGCCGTGCCCGGGGGTGAAATTCCATCAGCCCGCAACTTGTTGGACATGCCCATCGAGGAAGAGCTGAAGGGCAGCTACCTGACCTATGCGATGAGTGTGATCGTCAGCCGGGCCTTGCCCGATGCGCGCGACGGTTTGAAGCCTTCGCAACGGCGTATTTTGGTCGCGATGAACGACCTTAACCTCACACCTGGCGCAGGCCGGGTCAAGTGCGCCAAGATCTCCGGCGATACGAGCGGTAACTATCATCCGCACGGCGAAAGCGTGATTTACCCCACCTTGGTCCGCATGGCCCAAGAATGGAACCTGCGGCATGTGTTGGTTGATAAACAGGGTAACTTTGGCTCCATCGCCGGTCTGCCTCCAGCAGCCATGCGGTATACCGAAGCGCGGATGTCGCCGATTGCCGCCTTGATGATGGAAGACATCAAGCTCGATACCGTCGATTTCATTCCGACTTACGACGAACGGCGGACGGAGCCAACCGTTTTGCCCTCCAAGTTTCCAAACCTTTTGGTCAACGGGGCAAACGGCATTGCAGTGGGCATGGCCACGTCGGTCCCGCCGCACAACCTGGGCGAAATTTGCGACTCTCTGATCCGTGTCATTGAAAATCCGGACGTTTCGATCGACGAGTTGATGGAAATTTGCCCCGGCCCCGATTTCCCCACGGGCGGCGTTATTTGCGGCCGCTCGGGCATTCGCCGCGGCTATCATACCGGACGCAGCACGATCGTCGTCCGTGCCCGGGCGTTCATCGAAGAACACAACAAACGCAACCGGATCGTCATTACCGAAATCCCCTTCCAGCAGGCGCGCGACCGCATCGAAGAACGCATTGCCGCGCTGGTGAACGAGGGAAAGATCGCGGGCATTTCCAATCTGCGCAACGAAAGCGACTTGGAAGAGCCCGTTCGGTTGGTGTGCGACCTGAAACGTGATGCCGATCCGGAAATCGTTCTGAATCAGCTTTACCAGTTTTCGCCACTCCAAGACAGCTTCTCGCTGATCTTTTTAGCACTGGTCGACGGCAAGCCTCGCGTGCTTTCGTTCAAGGAATTGTTGCAAGAGTTTCTGCGCCATCGCGAGACGGTCATTCGTCGTCGCACACAGTTCCTGCTTTCCAGGGCACGGCAGCGCAAGCACACGGTCGAAGGCCTGCTGTTAGCCCATGCCAATATCGACGAAGTCATCCGCGTCATTCGCAGTTCATCGACACAAATCGAGGCCAAAGAACGCCTGATGCAGATCCAGACTCCTTCCGCGTTGCTGCGTAGGGCTCTGGGTGACGATGGTTTCGCCATTTTTGCGGAAGAGCGAGGGCTGGCCGAGTTTTACACGCTGACGCCTGTCCAGGCCGACGCCATTTTGCACATGACGCTTGGCCAATTGGTCAACCTGGAGCAAGAAAAACTGGGCGGTGAGCATCACAAGCTGCTGGAAGAAATCGCCGAATATCGTCGTATTCTCTCGGATCGCCAGAACATCCTGGACATCATTCGGGAAGACTGCCGCGAGCTGAAGCGCAAGCACGGCGACGCCCGGCGCACGGAAATCAGCGGCGAAGAGGTGGGCGAGATCGACATGGAAGATCTCATCACCGAAGAAACAATGGTCGTTTCGATCACCAACAACGGCTACATCAAGCGGACCCCGGCGTCGGTCTATCGTTCGCAACGCCGCGGCGGCAAGGGCCTTACCGGTGCGAAAACCGAAGACGAAGATCCCGTCCAGCACCTCTTCGTGGCCAGCACCCATGCCTATTTGATGTTCTTCACGAGCAAGGGCAAGGTCTATTGGCGCAAGGTGTATGATTTGCCACAGTTGGCCCGCGACTCGCGCGGCCGAGCCGTGGTGAATTTGCTGAATCTGGCCGAAGGCGAGCAGATTACCGACTGCCGCGCCGTGCGCGATTTCGACCAGCCTGATCATTTCCTTGTCATGGCCACGGCCAACGGTTTGGTGAAGAAAACACCGTTGGAAGCCTATAGCCGTCCAATGAAGAATGGCATCATCGCGATCAAACTGCGCGAGGGCGATGCGTTGGTGGACGTGGTGGTGGCCAAGTCGGGCGACGAGCTGGTTTTGTCCACGGCCCACGGCATGGCCATTCGTTTCAAACAATCCGACGCACGGCCCATGGGCCGCAACAGCAGCGGCGTGAAAGGCATCAAGCTGGTGGGCGACGACAAGGTGGTCGGCATGGTCGTGGCCGATCCCGATGCCACGCTGTTGACTGTTTGTGCCAACGGCTACGGCAAGCGGACGCCCTTCGGCCCGAATTTGGAGAGCGGTCCTGAAACCGAATTGCCCGAGCAAGCGGAAGGCGAAGAGCACGAGGAAGAAATCGTGGAGGTTGAGCCTGAGGAAGCCGGCGAGGAGGCCGAGAGCGAGGAACACGAAAGCTCGCAACGCAGCTATCGCACGCAACGCCGCGGCGGCAAGGGCATCCGCGATATCAAGACGACGGATCGCAATGGCCCCGTGATGGGCATCGCCCACGTTTCCGACCAGGACGAGTTGCTCTTGATGACCGCCCACGGCAAGCTGCAGCGCATCGCCGCCAGCGACATCAACATCATCGGCCGCAACACGCAAGGCGTGAAGATCATGACCTTGGACGAAGACGACACTCTCGTCGCCGTCAAGCGCGTGCCGATGGAAGAGGAGAATGCGAAGGCCGAGAGCGAAACATCCGTGGAGAAATAATCAGCTTTTTTCAATGAGAAAGCTATCCGGAATTGCTGCCTAGCCCAGAGCTAAGGCTGTTTGCGCAGTTACTTCTCTAAAAGGCAACGAAATGGCAAGAAAAATCTCCGAAGAACGAAAGGCAGCCTATTATGTTGGCATTGGGCTTTCGGTTTTGGGGTTTCTCTTGATTTTTTCCTTTTTTGTTACCATAGCTCTTCATTTCGGAGAATTTGCATTTGATCCAACATCCATGATACTCCGTGCCATTTTCGGCATGGCGTTTATTATCGTAGGCGGCATTCTGGCAGGTATCGGCTCGCGTGGCTTGGCCGGTTCGGGAGTCATTTTAGATCCCGATAAGGCAAAAGAGGAACTGGAACCCTATTCCCGCATGGCGGGCGGCATGTTGAAAGATGTGATGGATGAAGCTGACATCAAGGTCGGCGGCAGTGAGCCCGAAAAGATCATCATGATCAAATGCCGGTCCTGCGGCAAACTGAACAACGAGGATGCGAAGTTCTGCCAGGAATGCGGAACGCAGATGTGAAAATAGCTCTACAGGAATCACGCGTATGAAAATTGCCATCGTCGGTACGGGGTATGTGGGATTAGTGACGGGCACGTGTTTGGCGGAGACAGGCAACGACGTGACATGCGTCGATTGCGACAGGAAAAAGATCGACGTGCTGAATCGCGGCCAGATCCCCATCTACGAGCCGGGACTTGCCGAGCTTGTCGCCCGGAACGTGGCCGAGGGAAGGCTTCACTTTACGACCGACTTGGCCGCGGCCGCCAAACAATCACGGCTCGTATTCCTAGGCGTAGGCACTCCGCCCGGCAAGGATGGCAAGGCAGATCTTTCGGCCCTATGGGGCGTTGTCGATCAATTGGCCCCGCATTTGCGCGACGATGCAATCGTGATTTGCAAAAGCACGGTGCCCGTCGGCACGAACGCCAAAACCGCTGCGCGGCTCAAGGAGCTTACCGGCCGTGACATTGATGTGGCCAGCAACCCCGAATTCCTCAAGGAAGGCATGGCGATCGACGATTTCATGAAGCCCGACCGCGTCGTGGTCGGCGCCCGGCGTCAGGAAGTGATCGACGTGCTTCAGGAACTGTATCAGCCGTATTTGCGGACGGACAAACCGTTTTTGGCCATGTCGCCCGAGAGCGCCGAGATGACCAAATACGCGGCCAACTCGCTCCTTTCAACGAAAATCAGTTTTATCAACGAAATCGCCAACCTTTGCGAACATGCGGGCGCCGACATCAACGACATTCGCCGCGGCATCGGGCACGACAGCCGCATCGGCTTCGCATTCCTCTTTCCCGGCGCAGGTTACGGCGGAAGCTGTTTCCCCAAAGACGTGCGAGCCTTGGCGGCCTTGGCTCGCGAATACGGCGTCGAGCCGCGCATGTTGAATGCCGTGCATACGGTCAACGAGCATCAAAAAACGGTGCTGATCCAGAAGATTGAGCGGCACTTCGCCGGTAAGCTTTCCGACAAGGCGATTGCCATCTGGGGGCTGGCCTTCAAGCCCGGCACCGACGATATCCGCGAAGCGCCCGCCTTGGTGCTGATCGACCGGCTGCTGGCTGCCAAGGCAACGGTCCGCGTCTTCGATCCCGAGGCGATGCAAAACGTTCGAGCGATTTACGGCGATCGTCTGGTCTACTGCCAGCGGCGCGACGACGCCTTGCGAGGCGTCGATGCGTTGGCCATCTGCACCGAATGGAAGCAATTCGTGCATCCCGATTTCGAGGAGATGCGCCATGTGATGCGCCAACCCATCATCTTCGACGGCCGAAACCTTTACAATCCCCAGCGGATGCGCGTGGCGGGGTTCACCTACTACAGCATCGGGCGGCCGGATGTGAAAGCCGAATGACCCCGAAGCCCCGTACTTGATTCGTGCAACATAGCCATCTACAATGCCTTGGGAGGCAATATGATGAAGGGCGTGCAATTCGTAGTCGATGAACAAGGCAACAAAACGGCTGTCGTTATCAATTTGAAGCAATGCTCTGAATTGTGGGAGGATTTTTACGACAGCGCCACCGCCCACTCGCGCAAAAACGAGCCTCGCGAGTCACTGGAATCGGTCAAAAAAAGAATCCAGTCGCAGGGAAAGATCCGCTCGCATGGATAACTACGAAGTTTTTTTTGCGAGATCCGCCCGCCGCGAGCTTGAATCGCTTCCGACAGCCGTCGTGGATCGAATTTTACCGCGAATCGAACGCTTAGCAAAATCACCGCGTCCGGCCGGCTGTCGAAAATTAAGCGGCGAGCAAAATCTATGGCGATTACGAGTCGGCGACTATCGTATTATTTATTTGGTCGATGACGAGCGACGAATCGTGGATATTAGCGCAGTGCGCCACCGACGAGATGCTTATCGATAATTTCTGCTGATTCCGAGAAGAGAATCCCGGAGTTTCTTTTCGAAGACGGTCACTTCACTTGCAACATTCGTTGCAGGGCGTCTAGTGCGTCACGGGCGGTTTCCGGCTCAACTTCAATCACGTTGACGGGCGTGCCGGCTGCAAGATTTTCCAGAGTCCAGCAGAGATGCGGTAGATCGATCATCATCATCGTGCCGCACATGCGAACCTTGGAACCCAGATAGAAGATTTCCTGCTCAGGATGCTGACGCTTCAAGCGTTCGACCAGGTTCGGCTCCGTGCCGATGGCCCAGCGCGTGCCGGGGGGTGATTCCTCGACCACGCGGATGATTCGGCCGGTGGAACCCGACAGGTCGGCGGCATCGACTGTTTCCATCGAGCATTCAGGATGCACGATGATCTTGATGCCGGGATACTTCGCCCGCATTTGTGCGATGTGTTCCGGCTGAAATGCCTGATGCACGCTGCAAAGCCCTTGCCATAGAATGACGCGGCTTTGCCGCAACGCCTCGGGCGAATTGCCGCCCAACTGTTTTTCGCGCGGATTCCAAAGCGGCATTTGTTCCAGCGGAATGCCCATCGCTTTGGCCGTATTGCGGGCTAGATGTTGATCGGGGAAAAACAACACACGGCGGCGCTGGGCAAAAGACCAATCCAAGACGGCCCTGGCGTTGGCCGACGTGCAGACGATTCCGCCGCGGCGCCCACAAAAAGCCTTCAAATCGGCCGTTGAATTCACATAGGTGATCGGCATCACGTCGTTAACATCGATCACCTCGCCCAATTGCGACCAGCAATCTTCCACCTGATCGATCCCGGCCATGTCGGCCAGCGTGCATCCGGCAGCCAGATCGGGCAACGTGACCGTGACGCGCTTACCGCCGCGCTGGGCCAAGCGCTCGGGGCGATTCGCCAAAATGTCGGCCGTCTCGGCCATGAAGTGAACGCCGCAGAAGGCGATGGCTTCGCACTGCTCGTGCCGAGAAGCCAGTTCGGCCAATTGGTAGCTGTCGCCTCGCAGATCGGCCAGCTCAATCACCGAATCTTGCTGGTAGTGGTGCCCCAAGATCAACAGCCGAGAGCCCATCTCCGCTTTAATACGTCGAACACGTTCGGTGAGCTCGGCATCGCTCAACGATTCATAAGATGCAAACTCGAAAGTAGGTGCGACCAAGCTCATGAATCAGCTACCATTTCAGCCCAAAACGTTCGCCGGTCTTTCGACCTAAACCGCCTAGCAAGGGGCCGGTGGGCTTCGAGCTCTTCTTCGATTTAGACGCCTCGGCCTCCGCCGGCTCGTCTTCCTTCTTCGTGGGTTCGGCCGGCGCAACCAACTCTTTCATCGAAAGGCTCATGCGCTGCGCCGCCGAATCGACTGAAAGCACCATGACCTCGACCTCTTGGCCTTCCTGCACGACGTCGGAAGCGCGCCAGACTCGTTTGGGCGACAACTCGGAAATATGCACAAGCCCCTCGATGCCGGGCGCGATCTCGACAAACGCACCGAAATCCATCAGCTTCGTGACGGTTCCTTTCGCAATGCTGCGCGGCGGGAAATTACGGGCGGCCTCGGTCCAGGGGTTTTCCTGCAAGTCGCGGTAGGCCAAGCTGATCCGGCCGGTCTCCTGGTTCACCTTTTCGATCCGCACCTTGATGGCCTGCCCTTCTTGCAACACGTCGCTGGGATGCTTGACGCGCCCCCAGGCCAATTGGCTGACGTGCAACAACCCATCGACGCCGCTGCCGATATCCACGAACGCGCCGAAATCCATCAGCTTGCGCACCACGCCGTCGAAAATCTGACCCGGCTGCAACGAATGCAGCATCTGCTCGCGGGCTTGCTCCTTTTCACGCTCCAACACCGCGCGACGGCTGACAACCAGATTGCGACGTTCGGGATCGGCCTCGGTGATGATGCACGACAGCCGCTGATCGACATAGGGGGCAAGGTCTTCGACCCGGTAAAGCGATATCTGGCTGACGGGAATAAAGCCGCGAATGTGATTCACTTCGCATTCCAACCCGCCGGTATTGTGGCCCGTTACATGAACCTCGACCAACGCTCCTTCGACTAGATCGGACCAGTCATCAACCTGCACGGCCTTGTTGGGCATCGATAGTTCGTACATGCCGTCTTCCGGATCCAACCGTTGCACAACCACTTGAATATCCGTGCCGGGCTTGGGCGGAACGTCGAATTGACGCAACGAAACGACGCCCTGCTGACGGCCCGCGAATTCCACAAAAACATCGTCTCGCCGTATGGCGGCAATGCGACCAGTCTGCCGCGAATTCGGCTCGAAAATTTGCTCGTCGATGCCAGAACCGCCGCCGAGCAAGTCGTCCATCGAAGCGTTGCCCATCGCTCGATCCAACTCGGCTTCGATATCCAGTGGCATTTCATTGGGCAACGGAACGGGAGCCGAAGGACGAGGAGCTAGTA
>CAZNMP010000106.1:0-8458 GCA_964573875.1 uncultured Planctomycetaceae bacterium
CGGTGTCTTTCACAACCGTTCAGAGGCTTTGGACGAGGCGGTCGAATTGTTGCGGAAGCGGCAGGAACGTCTCGACCATATCGATGAAGGCACCCGCCAATTACGCAATCGCGCAGGAATCGAGCTTCGAGGGGAGGATGAATTGCGGGCGTTCTTTGACGGCATTCAAGCAGAAGGAATGCAGCGCTACCAGCGATGTAAGAACGCCTGATGAATCGCTACATCATCGCACCTCAGGCCCGGGCCGATCTCCAATCTATTTGGGATTATATCGGCATCGAGCAAGACAGTCCTACCGTAGCGAATGACCAGTGCCGACGATTCTTTGAGAAATTTTCATTACTTGCTTCGCAACCGCTTCTAGGCCAATTACGCGATGACCTTCGGCTTGGGCTGCGCCTATTTGCGGCAGATAGCTATGCTATCCTTTACTACCCGATATCGGATGGCATTGAAGTAGTTGGCGTTGTTCATGCCGCCAGGCATGTAGAATGGCTTTTCCAAAGCGGGCAACGATGAATCGCATTCGTCAGGGATCTAAGCGAATTTTCTTGTTGTGTTCTTTTGCTAGCTGCAAGAATGTTTCGTAAAGTTTCGGCGGCATTTGATAGTTGCGGACCCATCGTTTATCGCCGATATCGAAACAGTGATTACAGATGGACGCTCGCAGGGAAACTCCATCCTTCCAGAATATCACACCCTGTAGATGTGCACATTCGCAAGATTTTTTGGGGATCAGCCTTATTGCGGAAACGAATTCATCGATTGCATCTCGGTCGGTAATCTCCAAAGTTTCCGCCGGGTGATGAATTTTGTTCCCCGAATACTGCTGGCGAAAGATGATTTCGATCTTTGTGCTATTCTGAATGAAATCCAGAAATCGCGCATCCGACCACCAATTGGATGGCGTTTCGGAGTAGTAGCGGAGCCATGAGAAGGAAGCAAGGGACACCAAAAGCACAATCGCCAGAATGAACAAGGCGAATCGTGCCAAAGTTTTCATGGTGAATCCCTTGAGCTTTCGTCAGTTCGCCTCTTCCAACTGAACGGCAACTTGTCGGGGTTGGCCGTTGCGGAGGACGGTGATGACGACTTGTTCGCCGGGTTGTTTGGATTCGACGACGCCGAGGAAATCGTCGGCCGTTTTGATCGGCTGACCATCGACCGCCACGATCATGTCGGCCGCGGCGCGATCGACGGTTTGGTATTCGTAGACAAACGGGCCTTGGCGTTTTTGCTCTTTCTTGACCTTGGGGCCCAGCAATCCCGCGCGTTCGGCGGGGCCGTTCGGCACCAGTGCGGCGATCAACAGGCCGCGCTCGGTTTGGTATACGCGCGCGATGCCGGAGACGGGCCGACGGATGCGGCCGTTTTGGACCAGCAAGGTTGCCACGCGCGCAATGGTGTTGATCGGGATGGCAAATCCGACGCCGGCGCTCTCGCCTGTCTTACTGGCGATGGCGGTATTCATGCCGATCATCCGGCCGTGACTGTCTAACAGCGGACCGCCGGAATTGCCGGGGTTAATGGCTGCGTCGATCTGAATCATCGACTTCAAACTGCGATGTCCTCGGCGGCCGGGCAGCGAGCGGTTCAAGCTGGAAATAATACCGGTGGTCAGTGTGCGTTCCAGACCGAAGGGGTTGCCGATGGCAAATACCCGTTGACCGACCAGGAGATTCGTGGAATTGCCGAAAACAACGGGAAAGAGCGAGTCGGCCGGCGCTTCGATTTTCAGAACGGCAATGTCGGTGTCGGGATCGCCGCCAAGCAGTTTGGCGTCGTAGGTTTTGCCGTCGAACAGCGTGACGCGGATTTCCTTTGCGCCGTCGATTACGTGATAGTTCGTAACGATGCGGCCCGCTCGGTCGATCACCATGCCAGAGCCTTCGCCCTCGGAGACGATTTCGAACATTAGGAAACGGTCGCCGGTGACGCCCTTGGTGTTGATGTTCACGACGGCGCGGTTTACCTGTTGATAGACGAAGATATTGACCCGTTCGTCGGGCGTGAGCGAATCCATGGAGGCGGCTTCGGCCACGCCGGGAGCCGCGGCAACCGGCTGGGGCACTGCCGGGGCGCCAACAGGGCCCGACCAAGCGGATTGCTCTTGGGCGACCGTCTGGGGCGCGGAAAACGGCGAATTATGCCAACCGACGGCCGCCAATCCGCCCAAAAAAGCAGACGAAACACATAAGATAATGACGGTTCTCATAGTGAACCTCGCATCGCAATATGATATGCTTGAATTTTCAGAGAAAAAATGTGACGCTATGGTATCTTGCAGGGCGGCAGGGCCGCCACCCAATGCGAGCTACCGCTCGATTGGTTCCGATTCGCTCCCGTTGGTCGCTAGACTTTGATAAAGACTACACGATCTTTAGGGTTAGTAATGCAGTATAGCTACAGCCGTTGGGAATTTCGAGGAGCCCTGGGCCGAGTGATTTTCATACGTCAAATCGCTACAAAATGTTTATTATCGCTGCGATCAATTTGATTGTTCGGATCTGGAGAGAGACAGTACGATAGAGGGGGGCAGTTTTTTCTTGGGATCCTCTGCCGGGTCATTTTTGGAGATCATGATTGTCGGGAAAACGATGTAAACTCAAGTGGTATAAGGACAAACGACAAAACAAGCCCTACTGCCCAGATGGGAACAGTTCTGCGGAGGGAGTATTGTTTAGTCCGATGGATTTTTCTTTTCAAAATGTGGCATTGGCTTTGCTATAAAGAAAGCAGTGGTAAGAGAGGTGTTTTTTGCTTGGCAAAGTATGATGGCGTTGATTAGAATAACTATTGCCGACTCTTTCGTTCAGGGGAGTTGGGTAATTTCTGCGTGCCCGTTTGGTCGCTGCGGAACACGACCCATGCGGGGCCCGCTTCATGTTGGTTTGCCGGAGAAGTTATAACCATGTCGAAGAGTAATCTTGTCCGATGCGCCGTCTTGTCTATGGCAATGATCGCCGTATCAGGGTTGAATCGTCCGATAGCCGTGGCGGCGGATGCAGATCCTGTCGTAACGGGCATGGAGACATTCACCGCGCCTGATGGCGTTGGTTCCTTTGCACTCACCATGAAGTTGGCCGCAGGGGCGCCGGCTGCCGGTCCTCGCGACGTGTTGATTCTGTTCAACACATCAGCGGCGCAAAACGGCGAGTACCGCGCCAAGGGACTTGAAACGCTGAAGGCCACATTGGCGGCGTTGCCGAACAATGATCGCGTTCAGTTGATGGCGGTTGATTTGAATGCGGCCGCGATAACGAAAGAGTTCGTCGCGCCGGAGAGCAAGGAGATGGGCGATGCGTTGGCCGCCTTGGAGGCTCGTGCTCCGTTGGGCGCCACGGACATGGAAAAATCCCTGAACGCCGCCGCCGACGTATTCGGCGAATCGAAGAATCCGCGAGCCATCATCTATATCGGCGACGGCCGCAGCGCCGCCAATCTTTTGGCTGTGGAAGGTTTTGGAAAATTAACGCAGAAATTAGTTGCCGCGAAAGTTCCGGTTACGAGCTATGTGATTGGTGCTCGGGTGGATCGTCAGTTGCCCGGCGCGCTGGCGGCTCAGACCGGTGGCGCGGTTGTTTTGGATACCGACACGTTGACCGGCGCGGAAGCAGGTCGTCAGTTGGCCGCTGCGGCGAATGCGACCGTGGTGTGGCCGACGGCCGTGACATGGCCCGCCGAGATGACCCAGGTCTTACCGAAGCAGTTGCCTCCGTTGCGCGGCGATCGCGAAACGGTAGCGATCGGTTCGTTCAAAGGCAAAGGACCGTTCAAGGTTGAAGTAACGGCCGAAGGCCAGAAGCTTGGTTTCACGGCGACCCCCGGTGCGTCGGACGACAGCAACAGCTATTTGGCCCAACTGGTCGAGCGAGCGAAGGTTGACGGCGGCATCACATTGCCGTTGGTTGGCGCTGCGAGTTTGGCCGATGCCCGTCAAACGATCGGCGCGGGCGTGCGAGATTTGGCGAAGTTGGCTCAAGAGGCCTTGGCCGCCAACAATCTTACAAGCGCCGAGCAAATCGTGACTGAAGCGTTGCGGCTTGATCCGAATGATACAAATGCACAGGCGATCAAGGGCGCCATTGAGAAACGCAAGGCGGGCGGGGCTCCCGCGGCGGCAGCCGCTGCTCCGGCCGCGGCAGGCGCAGGCGCTGCGGCTCCGGCAGCCGGTGATGCACCGGCGGCGGGTGGAGCTTCCGACCTGACTCTGGTCGGCCCCGGCGACGGCGGCGTACCTCCGGGAGCGCTGGCCGAAGGGTTCCAACGCGATCGTCGTCTGATTGCCCAAGTCATCCAGGCCGAAGTGCAAAATGCGGTCGGTCAAGCGCGCAGCATGATGAGCGCGGATCCCGATCTAGCTTTGCAGCAATTGAAGCTGACGTTGGAAAAGGTGCGTCAGACGGCCGAGTTGAATCCTGACGTGCGGGATCAGTTGGTCAATGTGCTTCAAACGGCGTTGCGTGAAGCGGCTCGCCGCAAGGTCGAGGTGGAACACGCGCGTCAGGAGCGTTTGGCGAATATGGCTGCCGCGAAAGAGCGCGTTTTGATTGCCGACAATCTAGCTCGCAATCAAGAGAAGACCAAGCAGTTGATGAGTCGATTTGACTCCTTGATGCGTGAGGGGCGTTATCGTCCGGCCGAAGAGGCCGCGGCGGCCGAGGCCCAGAAGCTCCAGCCCGGCAATCCGGTGCCGGCCCAAGCGGCGCTCGAAGCTCGTACCGTCGGCTATTACGAGAACATCATGGTGACTCGGCTTGCCCGGCAAAAGGGCGTGGTCGATACGTTGTATCAAACCGAGAAATCGTTGGTGCCGTTCCCCGACGATCCGCCGATCGTTTACGTGGATTCCGAGGTATGGCGGCAACTTACGGACCGCCGCACGAAACGCTACAGTTCAATGGACTTGGCGCAGCAGCGGCCTGCCGAGAAGAAGATTCATGACGCTTTGAAATCGCCCACCAACCTAGAGTTTGTTGAAACGCCGCTGAGCGACGTGATCGACTACCTCAAGGAGTATCACGGCATCGAAATCCAATTGGACAACAGCGCGTTGACCGATGTGGGCATCGGGTCGGATACGGCCGTGACGAAGAACCTGAAGGGCATTACGTTGAAGTCGGCCCTGAAGTTGATGCTTCGCGAATTGAAGCTGACCTATGTGATTCAAGACGAAGTGTTGTTGATCACGACGCCTGAAGAAGCGGAAAGCCGCTTGAGCACGAAAGTGTATCCGGTGGCCGACTTGGTCATTCCGATCCAGACGCCCGCCATTAGCGGCCTCGGCGGCATGGGCGGCAGCATGGGCGGCATGGGCAGCTCGATGGGCGGCATGGGCGGCATGGGCGGCGGCATGGGCGGCATGGGCGGCGGCATGGGCGGCATGGGCGGCGGTATGGGCATGTTCAATGTCCAAGACCTGCTCAAGAAAGCCCAGGCCGGCGGTTTCCAAGCCTTCTCGGTTAAGGACGACGTGGATGCCAAAGATGCCAAGCCCGCGGCGGCTGCTCCCGCTAAGATCGAGGCTCCGGCCAAGGTTGAAGCTCCGGCCACGATCGACAATCGTCCGGCGAAGATTTCGGTTGAAATCGAGAAGGGTGCAAATCCCGATAAGGTTTGGGAAGAATATTTCTCGAAAAACGAGCCCCGACCGGCCGCCGTGCGCGATGCCGTGCGTCGTCTGAAAGACGAGCAGAAATTCGACCACGTTATTGCCCTGATCAATGCCGCTTTGCGACATCGGCAGGCACAGCCGTGGATGTACGAAGCCTTGTCGTTGGCGATGGAGGCCGCGGGCCGGCCCAAAGCCGATATCGAGCGGGCGGTCATGTCGGCCGTCGATTTCGTGGATAACACCAACGATTTGATGTTCATCGGCGCGTATTTGGTCCACTTGGGACTCGATGAGCGTGCGTTGCAGGTCTACCGTCAAGCGGCCTCGATCGAACCGCTTCGCCCCGAGCCTTACATGCTCGGCCTGAAAGCGGCTCGAAAACTCAACGATCTGGAAAGCTTGAAGTGGGTTAGCCTTGGCATTCTCAGCCAAGCTTGGCCGAAAGACCAGGCCGATGTCTGGTCGGCAGGCGTCGGCGTGGCCAAGGAAGTGCTCGACAAGCTGAAGGCCGAGAAACGGACCAAGGAAGCCGATGCTTTCCTGGCCGCCTTGGATCAGGCCGTCGTGCGCGATTGCGTGGCGGTTGTTACGTGGACCGGCGAGGCGGACTTGGACATCATGATTGAGGAGCCGAGCGGCTCGGTTTGCTCACTCCGCAACCAGCGCACCAGCGGCGGCGGCGTTTTGTTGGGCGACGCGCTCACCCAAACCGGCCGCGACAGCTATGGCGGACACAGTGAAGTTTACGTTTGTCCCAAGGGATTCGACGGCACCTACCGCATGTTGGTCCGCCGCGTCTGGGGCAACATTACCACGGGAAAAGTCAATGTCGAAGTGATGACGCATTTCCGCGGCCCCAACTCGGTCGATGTCCGCAAGAAAGTCTCGTTGGATAAGGACGAGGCCCTGGTGGTGTTCGATCTGAAAAACGGTCGCCGCAAGGAACCGATCCGCGATCAACAGTTGGCCAACGCCATCGGCGGCCAATTGGCGGTGAACCAGCAAATTCTCGGCCAGCAGCTTGAATCGTCCGTCGATCCGTCGGTAATGCAAGCGATTGCGAGGTCGCGGGCTTTGGGCGGCTATAATTCGAACGGCGGCAACGGCGGCTCGAATGTGAACCCGTTTTTCTCCCATGGCGCTGTCGGCTATCAGCCGGTCATCATCACGTTGCCCGAAGGTGCTAACCTGATTGCCACGGCCGTGATCTCGGCCGATCGACGTTATGTTCGCGTTACGTCCGCCCCGATTTTCTCCGGCGTGTCGGAAGTGAACACGTTCAACACCGCCACCGGCGATAACAAAACCGGCCAAGGCGGAACGGGCGGCCAAGGCTATAGCAGCTTGTTTGGAAGCAGCGGCGGCGGCAGCGGCGGCAGCGGCATGGGCAGTATCTGTTTCGGCGGACTTTTCCGCAACGTTCAGGACGTGCCGGGCGCGCTGTTCCCCTATCGCGATCAACGGGGCGCCGTGGTCGTCACGGCGGTTCAACCCGGCGCACCGGGCGACAAGGCCGGTCTTCGCGTCGGCGACATCATCTTCCGCTTTGACGGACAATCGTTGCCCGTCGGCGACACCATCATGCTATTGCGTGAGAAGGTGATTCCGTTGAAGCTGCGTGGCAATGAAACCCGCACGATCAGCATATTGCGTGAGGGCGTGGAGTTGGAGCTCAAGGTCTTCTGGCCCAATTGGCATTGGGAAGAAAACCCTGCCGAGATCCGTGATTTGCCCGAGACGAAGTTGGACAAAGCGGCCTAGACGCGGCTTTCCAATTCCGACAATACGATAAGCATCCAGGGGCGACAGTTCGTGCTGTCGCCCCTGTTGTTGCGCGGGGAGAGAGCGTCGCTTTCTAATCCTGATTCCAATTCTAAATTGTGCGGTGATGCCATTGCGAAGCCGCAAGCGGCTTGTCTGGCGGTGACAGAGACTTCTTGGGGTATGCTTTATGCCCGTTGAAACGCCATGCTTTTGTTCTTGATCTTTGCTACGGAATGCAGTTTGCCAGAAGAAAGGAAGCAGAGCTTCCTAATACGTGCGTGCCCGAGCCGGAGCTTGGGCACGAGAGTAAAATTCTAATCCCTAATCCCTAATCCCTGCTCTTGCCTCTAACTAAATGGCTTTGCCGACGTAGGAAGTCAGCGTTTTCATGTAATTGCCGCGTTGGAAGGCGGCCGGCGTGGGGCAATTCTCAAGACTCATGCTGCCTTTGAGTTGTTCGACCGAGTCGTATTCATGGTCTTCCATCCATTGACGCACTCCCGTGAGGATCTCGCTCACTTGCCCGAAGCCTTTCTGGTAGAGCACGGAGGCGATCATGCCGACGTCGGCGCCTGCCAACAGAGCCTTGAGCAATCCCGTTGCGTTGTGGATGCCGCCCGTGGCGGCCAGCGACGCCTGGATGCGGCCGTGCAGGATGGCGATCCAACGCAGGGGCGCCAGCAATTCGGCCGGGGCGCTTAGCTGGAGCTTGGGCGTTGTTTCCATGCGTTCCAAGTCGATATCGGGCTGGAGGAAGCGGTTGAACAGCACCAGGCCGTCGGCGCCGGCCTTGGCAAGCTGAACGCCCATGTTGCCCATGGCGCTGAAGTAGGGGCCAATTTTGACCGCCAAGGGGATCGAAATCGATTGCCTCACTTCGGACACGAGGTCCAAATAGCGGGCTTCGACGTCTCGGCCGGTCATTTCCAGGTTGGCGGCGACGAAATACACGTTCAATTCGAGGGCGTCGGCCCCGGCGTCCTGCATCAACTTTGCATAGCGAACCCAACCGCCCTTGCTTGATCCGTTAATACTGGCGATCAGGGGGATTTTAACGGCTTTTTTCGCCCGGCCGATAGT
>CAZNMP010000107.1:0-8302 GCA_964573875.1 uncultured Planctomycetaceae bacterium
CGTTCTGGGCGCGTGGCGGCCGGCGAATTCGGATATCGTATTCGTTTGGACACGGCCGACGAGATGGCCGAGTTGGCCAAGGCCCTCAACGACATGACGGCGCGATTCGAAGAAATTCGCGACGATTTGGATCGGAAGGTACAGGAGCGAACCAAGCAGGCCGTTCGCAGCGAGCAATTGGCCAGCGTCGGGTTTTTGGCAGCCGGAGTGGCGCACGAGATTAACAATCCGCTGGCATCGATTGCGATGTGCGCCGAATCGTTGGAGAGCCGTTTCGAAAACACGCTCGATAAAAACGATCCGCAGCAGGCGGTTGTGGCTCAATATCTTCGCATGATCCAGACCGAGGCGTTCCGCTGCAAAGGGATCACCGAGAAACTGTTGGATTTTTCGCGAATTGGGCCGGGAAAACGTGAAAGCATCGATCTGGCAGTCTTGGTGCAAGGCGTGTTGGAGATGCTCGGCCATATCGGGAAGTATCAGCGTAAGCATGTTCGATTTACCGAATCCGGCTCGTTTGTGGCGGCGGTGAATCCGCAAGAGATTAAGCAGGTAGTGTTGAATCTGTTGACCAACGCACTGGATAGTCTTGACGACGGCGGCGAGGTGCGAGTTCGGTTGGATTCGCGCGGCGGCTATGCCGTGTTGTCGGTCGAAGACGACGGGTGCGGCATGGAGCCGGAAGTGTTGGACCACATTTTTGAGCCGTTCTTTACCCGGCGTCGCGACGGGCAAGGGATCGGCTTGGGCCTTTCGATCACTTATCGCATCGTTGCCGATCATGGCGGCGATATGGAAGCATATAGCGCCGGCGCAGGCCGCGGATCGACGTTCCGCGTTCGCCTGCCTCTGGCCGCCTCGCAAAAGGAGACCGATCATCGACGCTGCGCCGCATAAACGCCTGAAGCTGTTATTTGCCGACGACGAGCGATCTTTGCAGGAGCTCATGCGTTTGGAGTTGCCCCGGATGGGTCACGAAGCTACCGTTTGCCCCGACGGCACGACGGCCCTGGCTGCTTTGGAGCGGAACACGTATGACTGCATCCTCGTAGATCTTGACATGCCAGGCTGCAATGGAATCGACGTGATCGCTCGTACCAAGCAACTTTCGCCCGAGACGGAGGCAATCATATTGACGGGCAAGTCGTCGCTCGAAACGGCCGTAGCGGCGCTGCGTCATGGCGCGTTCGATTATTTGACGAAGCCGTGCAAGCTGGTCGATCTCGAAACATTGTTACGTCGCGTGGCCGAGAAACGCGAGTTGGTCAACAAATATAAAGCGATGCAACAGCGGGTGACGCGACTCGAAGGCCCGCTGAATTTAATCGGCCGCTCCGAAAAAATGCAGCAAGTGTGCCACATGATCGGCAAGGTGGCTCCGACCGATTCGACCGTGCTGATTCTCGGTGAAACGGGTACGGGCAAGGAACTGGTCGCAAGGGCCGTTCATGCGCAAAGCCGCCGGGCCGAAATGCCGCTGGTGCCGGTGAATTGTGGGGCGTTGCCCGAGTCGCTTATCGAAAGCGAGTTGTTCGGCCATCGTAAAGGCGCGTTCACCGGGGCCGACGACCATCGAACCGGATTGTTGCAGGTGGCTAACGGCGGCACGCTGTTTTTGGATGAAATCGGCGAATTGCCGAAACCGATGCAGGCAAAATTGCTGCGGTTTCTGGAAAACGGCGAGGTACGCCGCGTGGGCGACAACGAAGCGTCGATCTGCGACGTGCGAGTGATTTGCGCCACGAATCGCGATCTGTCGGCCATGGTTGCGGCCGGCGAATTTCGCGAGGATCTTTGGTTCCGCATTAATACGTTCGAGATTGCAATACCGCCGTTACGCGAGCGGGTGGAAGATATTCCGATTTTGGCGCGGCATCTGGCCACACGTTTCGGCGCACCGCGCGGAGCCGACGACGAAATCTTTTCGCCCGAGGCGATGGAAGCACTGATGGAACACTCTTGGCCGGGCAATGTCCGCGAGTTGGCCAATGTGATCGAACATGCGTTGATCTTGTGCGATACGATGCCGATTCGTCCGGAGCATTTGCCGCAGCGTTTTATGTCGAGACAATCAGCTTCAATTCCGTTCCAGCAAGCGGCATCCGCAGACACGTTGAATTTGCGTGATCTTGAAATCCGCGCGATTCAAGAGGCGCTCGATCGACACGCCGGCAACAAGCCCAAGGCCGCCGAGGAATTGGGTATCAGCCTGAAGACGCTCTACAACAAGCTGAATCAGATTGCCCCGCTCAGCAAATCGGCATAGCGATAATATGCTTATGAAATACGCAAAACCGCTTGTGGCGATTGTTTTGTTCGGCATTGCTTTTGGATATGTGGAAGCGGCGGTGGTTGTTTACCTTCGGACCATTGACGAACCGGTTCGGCTTGCGCTGTTTCGCAATGTGCCGCACGACGAGGTGTTTCCGTTGCTCACGCTGGAACAGCTTGAGGCCACCGATCATGTTTATGTGCTTCGGACGGAACTGGGCCGCGAGTTGGCCACGCTGATTATGTTGGCCTCGGCGGGATTGGCCCTTGGGCGAACGATGCGGGAATGGTTTGCCGGATTCATCATCGCCTTTGGCGTGTGGGATATCTTTTATTATGTCTTTTTGAAGGTGTTGATCGGTTGGCCCTCGTCGCTTTGGACTTGGGATATTCTATTTCTGCTGCCTTTGCCCTGGGTCGGGCCAGTCATTGCGCCCGTGTTGCTTGCCGGGGGAATGATCGCGGCAGGCATCGCGATTCTTTGGCGGGAATCACAGGAACGCCCAATTTATTGCAGCTTCCTCGATGCCGTGGCGATGAGCGTTGGAAGTCTGATCCTGATCGTGGCTTTTTGCTGGGACTTTCGCAACACGGCTACAGGCGGTTGGCCCAATCCGTTTAACTGGCCGCTCTTTTCTCTGGGAGCGGCCATCGCTATCGTGGGATTTCTACGATGTTTTCGATCACCTAATCGCACGCCCCCCGCCCGGTGAAAGAGCGTTAGGATGCGATCTGTTCCTCGCGAATGAAGCTGATGGCACCCGATTCAATCTGTGTCGTCTCGCATCCTCCTTCTATGGCTTAACACCATCTGCGCCAGCTTGCATAGGACCATGAAGACAATCGCCACCGGGGCGGCAACGACCAGAACACGGTTGATATCCCACATGCAGGTTGTGGGGCGAGTCATGGAACTAAGTGGAATCGCGTACGATAGTGCCACGCAAATGAGAAGAAACGCCCAGAACGCCGCTATGATCGTCCAAAAAAGAACGTAACACGGGAGAAAGATCGCCAACAACCGTTCCGAGCGAAACAACAGACACCAAAGCGTTATCGCGATCAAACATAGGCAGGCGTCGATGCTGGTGAAAAGCAACTCGTTGTCGTTGTAGCAATAGCTTTCAGAGAACCATTGAGTTAGCGGCGGCAAATGTTTAGCTGGAACCTCTGCAACAGGGCCCTCGCAACGCCAGTAAAAAGCAAGCCGATCTCCTGCGCTGCCGACTCCAGTCAGAATGATACAAGACAGCAGTACGAGCAAGCCAACATAGAGAATGGGGCCGAGCAATGCCCTTTTGCGCTGCATGATGATCCGAGCCTTGGTTTACGGAGCCAGATCATTTTGGGAACGACGAATGCTACCGGCCTTCGGCATTGTGTACTTGATTAAGAATTTCATCGACACTGAGTTTGCCGAAATGTTCTTCACGCCAACGTTGATAATCAAAAGGCTGCCGGCTGACCATTGCCATGAATTGCAGCGTTTGAGCTGGACCTAGTTGATTTTCCAGCAGTGCTAGTCCCTTCTCCCATAGATCTTCATTCACCAGATGTTCCGGCATGTTCACACTCCTTCAAGTATTCTATTGGGTTGAGGACAGCCACCTCGGATAATTGTCGATTACGGACGATTCGTATGAAGCGATCATCACATGTCAGCAGCCGTTGACATCCTCCTGCCTCGGCACACGCCAAGTGTACTGCATCCAAAGCCGAAACCCCTGCACTGTTCAAATGCTTCGCCCGGAATGCAACGGATTGGCTGACACCAATGTTCTTGCTTGCACGGTGTTCCCAAAGGGCAATCTCACGACAACGGTCAGGTAGAGGATGTTGCGAGTTTTCAAAGGCAATTACTGCAGACCAAACCAAGCGGTCCCTCCCCGCATCAATCCGTGTAAGCACAGCTAAAACAGCCGCCGTTTCGTCGACGATACGTTCTTGGCTTTGATCGTCGAACGGTCGGTTGAAACAATTCAAATCCAAATACAGGAGCAAATCCGACCTTCCCTGCTTAAACAATATGTAATGACATGCAACTTACTTACCCTACCTCTATTTTACTGTATCCGAAACAACCCGCAATACCCCGATTTTCTCTCGTATTTTGGCAAGGTTTTCGGCTTATGCGGTTGAGGGGCAGATACGAGGGAAAAGCTTGATCTGATGCTTATGACCTCGCGTGAAATATTTCAAGAATTTTTTACGGAGACGGGCGATAACTACTTCTGGAAGGAAAGTGGGACGCCGTGGAACGGCGTGTGTTCTTCGGATGGATGGTTTGTTCTTTGATAATTACAACTGAAGGGGACGCCCGAGGGCATGGTTAGCTATCGGGCAACAAGCGAATATGTGTTCCCCCCCGGCCCGATCTTCTTGGTGAAGGTTGGGCCTTTTTTTTGGCTTTTCCGAATTGGCTTGCTCGGCTGTCGTGGGTGAAAACACCAAAAAAAGAAGGGGCGGCAGAGTGAACTGCTACCCCTGGAAAATTTCATCTGCTGGACATTTGGCGGGCCTGCCCTTCGCTTGACCCGCCCTACAAGTATTTGGTCCGCACGACAGGTTTGCTTGGCCGGTTAGGTGCCGAACTCCGGACGTCGGCGGGCAAGCTGGCCTTGCAAACGCTGGACGATCGAGCTGTGCATCTGGCTGACGCGGCTTTCCGAAAGGTTCAGCGTTGCGCCGATCTCCTTCATGGTAAACTCTTCGTAATAGTAAAGGATGATGATCAGCCGCTCGTTGCGATTCAGTCCCTTGGTGACAAGCCGCATGAGGTCGTTCTTCTGGATGCGGCGGGTGGGATCTTCGCCTTTCTTGTCCTCAAGGATGTCGATTTCGCGGACATCCTTGTAGCTGTCGGTTTCGTACCATTTCTTGTTGAGACTGATCAGGTTGACGGCATTTGCGTCGAGGATCATCTTTTCCAGCTCGGGCACCGAGATTTGCATCTCTTCGGCCAACTCGTTTTCGTTCGGCTGACGGCCGAGGCGGGTTTCAAGCGATTTAATGGCCTCGTTCAGCTTGCTGGCTTTCGAGCGGACCAATCGCGGCACCCAGTCCATCGTGCGGAGTTCGTCGAGCATGGCGCCGCGGATACGGGGCACGCAATACGTTTCGAACTTCACGCCGCGCGTCAGATCGAAGGCGTCGATGGCGTCCATCAGCCCAAAAACGCCTGCCGAAACCAGGTCGTCCAATTCGACGCCCTCGGGCAAGCGGGCCCAAATGCGTTCGCCGTTGTATTTGACCAACGGAAGATACATTTCAACCAAGCGGTTGCGGAGTTCTTGGTTGTTTGGATCCTGTTTGAATTCGATCCACAGTTGCTCGACATCTTCGGGAGCCATTGTGGTTGCCATGCAAAACCTCCATGTTTTCACCGGGAACCCGGCGGTTAGAAATCCATTATCTTATCAAGCTTGGCAATCGCCCAGTCCAATGGGCGTTAAAGTTATCGCTGCTTTTCTAAATTAACAGACATTCGCGCGACAAGAGCTTTCCTAATGTATCGGTTAAATAGGGTGTAAGGTTTAGGGAAATTGTGAGAATTAAAAATCGCAAATTACCGTACCGGAAACCCCACAGCGTAACTATCTAGTTTGAAGCGAGGACGAACAAAGGGCGGAATAAATGGATACGTAAGCCCGTTGTAGCGGAACTGCTGCAAGGTGTCGTCCCATGTCAGGGGATAATGAATCCGGCCATCATTGCGATTGAGGGCGGTAGGATCCATGAAGTCATAGTATAGATAAGCGCGAGAATACACAAATTCTGAATCGGACATATTCAATGTTTCCTGTTTGAAGGGCTTCCCATCAAAAAGGTAATAGCCTTTCGCATCGTCCCAACACAGATCATACGAAATGGCGTTCTTGTGTTCCTCCAAAGCTCTTGCGTCGTTGGGCAGGGCAAAGGCCTTCTCCCCCACGGCACGTCGGTTGATGGACATCCTGGAGATATCGTTGTATTGCGTTCCCAGCAGGAATGCCGCAGCCAGCATCGGCAGCGTGGCGGCGATGTTTAGGTAGGTTTTATTCATATCTTAGTTCCTAAACATTAGGCAAATTTTCTAGGCTGCGGCTGCCATTTGCTCTTGGGCGGTTTCTTCCGTCACCATCGCCACGGATTCGATCTGGGTATCGCGCGTGATTTCGTTGTAGCCAAAGACGATCAGATGCGGGAGTCTCGCGGCGGTAAGTTGTTTCACGGCGGGGCGAATCTCGGGGCTTACAAGCACAACCGGCGGTCGTTCAACGGAGAGCAGCTTTTTCGATTGGGTTTCGATTGCGCGGCAGAGATTTTCGACCTCGCGGGGTGCAAGGCGGATCGCAAGGCCGTCGTCATTGAGTTCAAAACCGGCACGGATGCGTTCTTCCAACGCCGGATCGAGCGTAACGACGTGCAACCGCCGTTCCTGATCGCGATAACGCGTGCAAAGCGTGCGGGCCAGACGACCACGAACGTGTTCGGTCAGCAAGATCGGGTTTTTCGTGTACGTCGCATGATCGCCAAGCGTCTCGAGAATAGGGCCGAGTTGGCGAATAGGAGCCCCCTCCCTCAGCAGCATTTGCAAAACCTGCTGCACTTCGCCCAATTTCATCACGCCGGGGATTAGCTCGTCGACGGCGGCCGGAGCAGTTTGACGCAATTCGTCGATCAGATGTTTCACGGCATCGCGCGTCAGCAATTCGTCGGCATGTTGTTCGGCGATTTTTGCAAGATGCGCGGCAATGGTCGCGGCCGGTTCGGCCGATTGTTCGTCGATCGTGCCTTGCGCGACGGCCATATCAGCGATTTTAATGCGGTACTGGCTTTGGTTGAGCCGCATGTTGTCGCGCACGCGGACCTTCGGCAGCAGGATGCCGACTTCGGCGGCCAGGGTGCGTCGGATGCGCTGGATGCGTTCCAACAGGTCGCCGCCTCGCTTGACGTCGGCCAAACGAAGCAGGCTGAGACCAAGTTCGAGCTCCATCGGATCGACGGTCAGATAGTCTTCGATCCGTTCCTTACTCTTTGAAGCTTCAGCCTGACGTTTAGTGACGGCCTCGGCCAGGGCTTTATTTTCGCGCCGTGAAAGCATAAGGGCAATGCCCACGCAACCGACGCCGATCAAGAGGAGCGGAATTCGGGGCAGGCTGGTCAGGATCAGAAGCAATAGGAATCCGCCCGCGATGGCCAATGCTTGCGGGCGGGCGAAAAGCTGGCGAACGAATTCATTCGGCAGATTGCTTGCTTGGCTGCTGCGGGTGACCAACATGCCGGCTGCCAGCGAAATCAAAAAGGCGGGCACTTGCGTGACCAGGCCATCGCCGATGGTCAGGGTCGTGAAGAGCGAACCGGCTTGGCCGAGGCTCATGCCTGCATCGACGATGCCGACGAACAGGCCGCCGGTGATATTGATTAAGATGATGACGATGCCTGCGATAGCATCGCCGCGGACGAACTTGCTGGCACCGTCCATCGCGCCGAAGAAGTCGGCCTGCTGTGTAATTTCCTGGCGGCGGCGTTGTGCTTCGCGCTCGTTGATCACGCCGGCGTTCAGATCCGCATCGATGGCCATCTGTTTGCCGGGCATTCCGTCGAGAGTAAAACGGGCGGCCACTTCGCTGATGCGTGTGGCACCTTTCGTAATGACCACGAATTGGATCAAGACGATAATCGAAAAGATGACCAAGCCGACGACGATTTTGTCGGCTCCGGCCGCGCCGCCGGTAACAAACTCACCGAACGTGCGCACCACGCCGCCGGCGGCCAGCAGGCCGTCGGTTTCGGCTCGGGTAAGAATCAATCGGGTGGTCGCCACGTTCAAAACTAGCCTAAACAGCGTGGTGGCCAGGAGGAGCGAGGGGAAAATATTGAATTCTAGGGGGGTTCGGACATAAAGGGTCGTCAACAACATAACGACTGCGATTGTGATGTTGACCGACAGGAGCAAGTCCATCAATTCCGCCGGAACCGGGACCATGATCACCAGAATGCTGGCGATCATGCCGATGGGAAGAATAAGGTCTGGGATTTTGGCCCAAAG
>CAZNMP010000108.1:0-8282 GCA_964573875.1 uncultured Planctomycetaceae bacterium
CAAACTACTCCTGATAGATAAGTGTTAATGAATTTGGTTCTGTTGTTTTGATTTAGCAATTCACGCTTGCCGACGCTTTCGCCAGGCATAGGCAATCAGACCGGCAATGCCGATAACTGTCATTACAATCGTTCCCGGTTCGGGTATGGTAGAGATGACGACGTTGTCGAGATAGGCGATGTTCTCAGCGCCTTCGTATTCACGGTTGTGAAAGACCACATAATTGTAGCTGGTTGAATCCGAGGCCAGCTTGGCCGAGATTGTTTCGGTGTTGCTCGTATCATCCGCTTGCGTCAACGTGAGAGAGATTCCCTTCGTGCCGTTGTCGGTGATTGAGAAGTTGTAGGTCTTGTTGGTATTCAGAGTGAGCGTACCGGATGTCGTCACATCGGAGATTGAAACGCCGCCGCGGGCATTGATGACCATGCTATTCCAATAGTTGAATTCGAGCCCTTGTTGAGTCTCGCCATAGCCGCTGCCGGGAATGCCGTCGGAGCGGGTTAGGATCTGAAACGCATCCCAACCGTTGAAAGTCCACTGGCCGGTAATCGCGATACCGCCGATCGCATCGGGATCGAATTGGTCTTTCGTGACCAGATGACCGCGATTTGTCAGGACGGCATGACCGTCGGCCACGCTGACGCTTGCTTTGCCTTGATCGCCGGGACTGCCAGCCCATGTAGTGGCGGTTGTCCATTTGGCGGTATCGAGCGACGAGCCGCTGAAGTCGTCGCTCAGTAAGGTCGTCGCAGATGCCCAAGAAGGCAGGTTCGCCGCGATCATTAGAGCGGCGAGAAAAGAAAATACCCGAATTGACATGATTTATGCTCTCCTTAAACGAACTATAAAAAAATACTTTCGACACGACATTGCCTCGGATCGTTCCGATGGGATCAATCTTTGGAGCTGCCTCCTTTCCGGCCCTGGACGGCGGGCGAATCATTCGGCACGACGATGGGGGCGTTCGAGGTGATCGTGATGTTGTCGAGATGTGCGATGTTATCAATGCCCTCGTATTCGCGATTATGAAAGACGACATGCTTGGCGGTCGTTGTGTCGGAGACCAAACGCGCCGTAACCGTGGCGGTGTTATAGGGGTTGCTGACGCCCGAAAGCGTGAAGGATAAGCCCTTGACGCCGTTGTCAACGATTTTGAAATTGAAGGTGATGCCGGGATACAGATAAACGCTGCCCTTGGTTTTCATATCGGCGATCTTGAGTTTGTCTCCCTTTACCTCGATGGCAAGCTGGCCTTTGCGGTCCGAGGTGTTCCAATACTTGAACTCGAGGCCATTGGCTGTTTCGCCGTATCCATCGCCTGGAACGCCGTCGGAGCGTGTAAGCAACTGCAATGCGTCGTTCGTCACGTCATAGGTCCATTGGCCGGTGATGACGATGCCGCCGAGTCGGTCGGGATCGAATTGGTCTTTCGTGACCAAGTGGCCGCGGTTCATAAGAATGACATGACCATCGCGTTGTTCGACACTGACCTTACCTTCCGAAACGACGGGCGTATCGCCAATCGGCCACTTGAGGTTGGTCGTCCATTTGGTTGCGTCGAGCACGTCGCCGTTGAAATCGTCGCTCAACAAGGCGGGCCGATGAATTTCGCGAACGAATCGGTCTGGTAATCGAGCCAATTTGACGTGCCGTTTCGAGTGTTGATCGACATACACGGCTTCGCCGGCCCGGGCCAGTTGCCCTTCGGCATGGTGGAGATCCGTGACATTCACCGAGCCGGTGAAGACGAAAATGTTGGATGTTTTTTCATCTTCCACTTCGACGGCAAACTCCGTGCCCAGATCGGTCACAACGGCCGAGGGAGTTCGCACGGTGAATGTGGGGGCGGGGGATTGGAGACGGGGGGCGGGAGGTTGGGGATTGGAAATTGGGGATTTCGGGATTTCGGGATTGGAATTAGAGACTAGGGGCTGGGGGCTAGGGGCTAGAGATTTATGATTTATGATTTCTGATTTATGATTTGCCGCCTCTGACCCCTGACCCCTGCCCCCTGACCCCTTGCTTTCCCCACTCTTCTCTAATCTTGCGGTGAGCTTGCCGAGGGAAAGATATCCGCCGTCGCGAGATTCTACTTTGTAGCGGCAAGGGCCTTGGAGGATGACTTTCGCACCGGTGTCGTAGGTGATTTCCAAGAGTCCCGAGGCCAAAACAAACCGATCGCCCAAGGCAAGAGAGGATTGAAGAAGCGGAGTCGTTAAAGCTTGAACTTTCTCCTTAACTACTTTTTGCCCTCGGCAATCGACCATACCGGTCACGCGGCCGACATATTCCACGGGAGCCACTATAGGCCGCTTGTCCAAGGATGCAGGAGATGGCGTGACATGGGCAACCGATCGCGGAACTTCGATTTGGTAGATCCACGCACCAAGCACCCCGAGCCCCATGATCAACAAGGCGAACAGATTCGAGAATACAAACGGATGGGCGACGTAGAAGGGGGATGGGGAGAGGGAAGACGTGAGCGAGGAATCGTCGAGGACGATGGTTGGAAAGGGAGTGGGGATTGGAGGATTTGGGATTTGGGATTTGTTGATTTCTGATGAAGCTTCAGTGGCGGCTCCGCGTCCTTCGCCCCTCGTCTGATGCAGGCCGGCCACTAGCAGCATGAAATCGACGTAGTGCTGTCGATTGTCGGGATTGGCCCAAAGCAATTCCTCAAGCCGTGCATGTCGCTCGGGCGAAATACGATCTTCGGCCACTTCGTACATCAGGTCGAGGAATTCATCGGTTGGCGGGATGAGCATGGTCATAACTTCGGCTCCTCCCGCCGGGAACGCTCGACGCAGTCGAACAGTGACTGATGGATTCGCCGCAGCGCTCGATAAACGGAGTGGACCGACCGGCCGAGTTCGGCGGCAATGGCTTCGACCGTTGCACCGATGCTGTAGCGGGCGTCGATTAGGCCGCGATCTTCCTCGGTCAGTTTACGGTAGCAGTCGCCTAGGGCCTCGAACCTCGGATTGAGCGAATCGACCGCCGCCAGGGCCGTGGCGTCGAGGATTTCCTGCATCCGATCGCTAAATAGTTTGTGCCGCCGGCCTTCGCGTTGACGATGGCGAAGCACCTCGATCTGGGCGATGCGCAGCGCCCAGGCGCGGAAACTAGCTTCGGCCCCCTTGCCCTCTTCAGGCCGAAACTCGCCGAATTTTTCCCAAAGCGTTCGGCTGGTTTCCTGGAAGATGTCGTCGGCGTCGGCATGGGTTTGGGCCAACACATGGATATACGAGTAGACGCTGTTGGTGTGCAGCGAGAACAGCCGAACGAATTCGTCGGTGTTTGGCTTATAGCTCACTGACCCGTCCCCCAGAAGCCTAGCGATTTCCGATCCCCAGCAAGAAAAACCTTCCCTTCCTCTATAGTAACCACGCGAGGAGGCAAAGTTTTGCGCTTTATTTAGGGCCTCCCCCCTCGATTGCGGTGGTCCTTGGCAGATCCACAAGGAAGCCATTGCGTTAATGGGGGGCTTGGCAGATGATTATTGCAGGTTGCCAGCCTTTTCTTGGCGGAAGACGAGCCGATGTCATTGTTGACAGGCCACCAGAATGAGCACTAAAATACCACACCAGTGGGCAGGTTTCGTAATACACGCAATGGGGATCTGGAACAATGGTTAAATTGTTCCCGACGATTCGGGATTTGCCGACGATGGATAAGCTGCAATTAATCCGTGTCCGGGCTGAAGGGATGGACTTGGGCCAAGACATCGCATTTCTTCTACCGCATAAAGCTTATTACCTGCCAACGCCTTATGACATTACCGGCGCAGCTCAGGCGTTAATGGAAGCAATGGAACATGCCGAGAGAGACGCGGGGAAGTAACATGCAGTTCCAACACTCGGCAGCCAATGTTAAACCTACTCGACCATGCAATTGGCGATGGCTTGTTACCTACTTAGTGATATTTCTGGGGACGGTTTGTCCCTTGGTTGCTTTCAACACAGTGTACTTGGTAGGGGAGCAGGAGCGGCCGACTCGCGATTCGGCGGAATCGAAACGCGGGCCAAAAATGGGCCAAGCTGACGACGCACGCCCTGATCTTTGTGTGCGGATTAATGCGACGGACAGTAAAACCAAAGAGCCCATCAAGTCGCTGAGCGTCACTTGGTCGTCGTGCGAACCCCGTGAAAAGCATCTTACCTGGCAGTCGCAGGGGCTAAAAAAATATGTGGATGGTCCGGTTGAATTCCGCCTTGCCCGACCTTGGCCGGAGACGGTTTTGCGCATCGAGGCCCATGGATACATCCCGGTTATTTCGCGACCGTTCAAGGAAGACGAGGGAAACGTTACGATTGACGTTACGATGAAATCCGATCCAGGCCTTGTCGGCAAAGTGCTTATGCCTGATGGGGCTCCGGCCGATCATGCAACTGTGGCGATTTGCACTTGGACCAATGAAGTAACCGTGCGGGGCGGAAATCTTCAATACATCGGCCACGGCAGAACGCTTGGTAAACTGGTAGAAACGGCAGCCGACGGGTTGTTTCGCACTACGACGGAGGTTGATCCATGGTTGCTTGTAGTTGCCCATCCGAGCGGCTATGCGGAGGTCATGGCCGCCGAGTATGCCAAATCGTCTGTGGTGCAGCTTAAACCCTGGGGACGGATCGAAGGCCGGTTTGTAGTGGGCGGCCAACCGATCGCTAACCAGATAATCCGTGCCGGCGCCGGGCGCGGCGCCAACGATGTTAATTTATTTTACAGCGACAAGGCAACCACGGATGCCGCTGGAAAATTTACCGTCGAGCGCGTGCCGCCGGTTCAGCTTTTCGTCCATCCACTCTTCAAATATGGCAATTCCAGCTTCAATCTGTTCGGTTTCGGCGGCCTAACAACAATTGCCGCCGGCAAGACAACGCGGATTGGCAGCTTTGGCCGTGCGGTGGTTGGACGCGTCTCTCTGCCGCCGGAAAGCGGTCTACGCCTGGCAGACATGTTGATCGAAGCTAGGATCATTCTTCAACCCCCATCTCTCTCCGGTGACCAAGAAGACGCCGAACAACGATATGCGGCCTATGCCGCGTTCATGAAATCTGACAGCACAAAGGCCTTTCAACGCGAGAAAATCCCGGTAGAATCTGGGATGTTTCGCATCGAGGGGCTTCCGACAGCCGACTACGTAATTCAGATCACAGCCCAGGAAAAATCCGCTCTGCAGGGCACTCCATCGCCACAAAACCGGAACCAGACACATGCCTTTGCGGCCAAACGTGTGAGTGTCCCGCCGCTTTCCGATTCGCAGGAGCCGGTGGATTTGGGCAATATCGTTCTCCGGCTTCAATGAGATCATCAATGTGGAGTTGACTTGCAGCGTTGCACTACTTCACCATAGCGGACATTGTGGGCGAGAGTTTGCCCAGTAGAGTCTTGTCTCTGACGAAACAAGCTAGCCCTCCAAGGGCGATGCTCAACGTCGCTACACATGCCGATGCCAGCACTTGGGCGACAACGATGCTATAGAGAATGCCGGCTATTTCGTGGACCGAGACGGCGTCGTGCGGCATAAAGAGACCTTCAAAGCGATAAGCATGTGCCCAGATGGTGACAAATGCTGCCGCAAACACAAGCTCCACGAAAGTAGCAAAGCTGAAATTCATCGTCATCAAACGCTTGGGAGTTGTTTGGCTCGGCTGCCTACTGATTCCGGCAAAACTAGCTGCCAGGAGAGCACCGGGAATGCAAAGCAGCAGGGCGAAACCCAAATGGACGGGACCAAGCGATTGCTGCAATTGTGCGACGTTGTATGTGGCATTGGTTGCCATCAAAGCTCGAAAGAGCAAATAGAAGTGCCCCGTGGCATAGAACAAGGGAATAGCGGCAGCCATGGCGAGTATCGCCGTCAACAAGAACAGCGGTTGGCCGAACGTCGAAACTCGATAGGATCGATTGGCATGGATGAGTCCGCCGACAGCGACCGATAGCCCCAAGGCAAATGCCACGGCCGCGACAGCCGACCAGCCCGATGACCAAGTCAATTGGCGCGTAAGATTGCCAAAAAGACCATTGCCCGGCTGGTAGAGCAGAATTTCGACAAGGGTCTGTAATACGACGGGCGTGAACCACCAAAGTCCGCCTGCGCCCAGCAACGCGACGAGAGAAGCAAACGTCGTCGTTCTAACAGTTTTCATGATCTGCCGCCCCCTTTCACGAAAGGCATGGTACAACCAATGATCGACCGTCATTTCACGAAACTGCCGCCGGATAGTATTCGCTCGAAGGCGTGACAACTATTCCACAGAAGAGATAGGATAAGCCACGGCCGCTATCATAATATTCGTACTTGAGAGATATTTCTTGATGATTGGCAGACTACGGCTTTTACGGTACATTGAAGGTTTACAACGAGGTTGATTGCATGTCCCAAGAAAATCCCGTTCCCTCGCGCGATGAACTGGTCAGCCGGTATCTGGATCAATTGCCTTATGAGCCGTATAAGGTTCAGGAAGAAGCGTTGTTGGCGTGGTTCGCGGCCGATCAGGGCGTGTTGGTTTGCGCGCCGACGGGCACGGGCAAGACGTTGATCGCCGAAGCGGCGCTGTTCGAGGCTCTGCATACGGGCCAAATCGCCTATTACACGACGCCGTTGATCGCGCTTTGCGAGCAGAAGTTCCGCGAGATGCAGTCGGCGGCCGTTCGATGGGGATTTCATCCCGAAGACGTCGGCTTGGTGACCGGCAACCGTCGTGAAAATCCCGACGCCCGGGTGTTGGTCGTCGTGGCGGAAATCCTGTTGAACCGCTTGTTGCATAGCGGAGCAGGGGGCGCGGGGTTGGGGGTGGGCGGCGGGAGCAATGCGCACGCTGAATTAGCACAGGTTGAGCCTGTTCCATTGTCCGGGGCGTTTGATTTCAGCCAAGTCAGCGCCGTGGTGATGGACGAATTCCATAGCTTCACCGATCCGGAGCGCGGGATCGTTTGGGAACTTTCGCTAGGGCTGCTGCCGGAACACGTGCGGACGCTACTGCTTTCGGCCACGGTGGGCAATGCCGTGGAGTTTTTGCACTGGCTGAAGCATAGCCACAAGCGGCAGTTAGAGCTGGTCGTGGGCCAGGAGCGTAAGGTGCCGCTGAAGTATCACTGGGTCGGCGACATGTTGCTGACCGAGCACATCGAGCAGATGGCCGACGGCGACGATGCCGCACGCACCACGCCGGCGTTGATCTTCTGTTTCAACCGCGAGGAATGCTGGACGGCGGCCGAGCAGCTCAAAGGCAAGCGGATTTTAAGCGACGGCCAGCAAAAGCGACTGACCGCCGAGTTGGAGAAATACGACTGGTCGCAAGGCGCGGGGCCCAAGCTCAAGCAGCTTTTGATCCGCGGCGTCGGCGTGCATCATGCGGGCGTGTTGCCGAAGTATCGCCGCGTGGTTGAAGAACTTTTCCAGCGAAAACTGCTCTCGGTGGCCGTTTGCACCGAAACGCTTTCGGCGGGCATCAATTTGCCGGCGCGGTCGGTCGTGGTGCCGAGCATCATGAAAGGTCCGCCGGGCAAGCGTAAGATGCTCGATCCGAGCGCGGCCCATCAGATTTTCGGCCGCGCGGGCCGCCCTCAGTATGATAAGGAAGGGCATGTTTTCGTCCTGGCTCACGAGGACGATGTGAAGATCGCCCGATGGCGCGAAAAATACGATCAGATTCCGGAAGACACGAAAGACCCCGGTTTGATGAAGGCGAAAAAGGCATTGAAGAAGAAGATGCCGACACGCCGGGCGAACGAACAGTATTGGAACGAGGCCCAATTCAACAAGCTTTGCTTGGCCCCGCCGGGCAAGCTGTATAGCCGGGGGCCGCTGCCTTGGCGGCTGCTGTCCTACATGCTCGATGCTTCGCCTGAGGTGGATTTGATTCGCCGTCTGGTGGGCAAGCGGTTGATGGATCCCGGCCGGATCGAGGCGGGGCAACGCGAGTTGGATCGGATGTTGCTGACGCTTTGGCGGGCGGGCTATGTTCGGTTGGAGCCTGAACCGCCAACGGCCGAGCAATTGGCCGAGGCCCAAGCTGAGATCGAGGCTGCGAAAGCCGAAGCTGCCAAGCGGGTAGACTTTTCGTTCGGATTTGCGGAAAAACCGGCCGTCGAACGGACTGTGCAAGCTTATAAACCGATCTGGGCCCATCCTGCCGAGAACATGGCGTAGCTGGTGTTGTTCCGAGAGTTGAATCCGCTTTCTGCGGTGTTATTGATCAATCAGTTGGGCATCGCCGATCGCAACGAGCGTGTGCAAGCGATGGAAAGCCTGTTGGACTTCCCGGCGTCGGTGGCCAATT
>CAZNMP010000109.1:0-8210 GCA_964573875.1 uncultured Planctomycetaceae bacterium
AGACGATTTACAGCCGAACAGTTTTATCCAGAGCGACGATCCGCTGATCGTGGCGGATGCGAAAAAGGCCGTGGGGCAAGAGACGGATCCTTGGAAAACGGTCGTGGCATTGGAGCGCTACGTTCATGATGAGTTGAAGCAGAAGAACTTCAGCCAGGCATTTGCGACGGCTTCGGAAGTAGCGCGGTCGCTGGAAGGCGACTGCACGGAACACGCGGTATTTTTGGCGGCTTTGTGCCGAGCTCGGGGGATTCCCGCCCGGGTGGCTATCGGTTTGGTCTACATTCAGGGCGATCAGGCGTTCGGCTATCACATGTGGACCGAGGCCTACATCGACAAGCGATGGATTCCGCTCGACGGGACACTGGCCCAGGGCGGCATCGGGGCGGGGCATCTGAAGATTCAGCACACGAATCTCAAGAGTGCATCGGCGTATAGCGCGTTTCTGCCCGTGGTTCAAGTTTTGGGCCGCCTGAGCATCGAAGTTCTTGATGTTAAGGAATAACGAAATAAGCCAAACTAATTTGACCGTTGTCGGCAAATTGGCTATAATCCACCCGTACCTGCCGGATGGTCGCTTTCGGCGAATCCGCAATTTGCACACCTGCCGCTGAGGTTATCGATCTATCGAAAAGGAGTAGCCCATGTCCGAGAAGACCGACCGACGTTGTTTTATCGCTCGTGGCGTTTTGGGGGCGGCCGGCGTCGGCGCCGCTTATGCCAGCATCGAGGAAAATACGCTTTTGGCCGCGATGCAGGACGGGGCGACTCAACCGGCGGAAGCGAAGAAGCCGAAGACCGACATTCCGCCCGGCAGTTTGCCGCAGGGCAAGATCGGCAACGTGTCGATCAGCCGATTGTTGATCGGCGGCAATTTGATCGGCGGTTGGGCTCATAGCCGGGACTTGGCCTACACGTCGAAGTTGTTTACTTCGTACAACACGCCGGCGAAAATCATCGAGACGCTAGAGTTGGCCCAAGAATGCGGCGTCAACACGATTCAGATCGATCCGAGCGCCTGGAGCACCGTGTTGCAGTTCAACAAGACGCACTCGAAGAAATTCCAGACGATTCCGTGCATTCCGTTCTTCGAAGATAAAACCAAGATGAACGACGAGATCAAACGTCGGATCGACGAGGGCGCGACGATGTTGTATTCGCACGGCGGCAACACCGACGCCTACATGATGAACGGCGGCAAGATCGACGTGATTGGCCAGATGGTCGATTTGATCAAGGCCCAGGGCGTGCCGGCCGGCGTCGGCGGACATTCGTTGAACATGGTCAAAGCTTGCGAAGAGGCCAAGCTGAACGTTGATTTTTACATTAAGACGCTCCACATGGATCGCTACTGGTCGGCGACGCCCAAGGAACGGCGCAAGGAATACGACTGGATGGAAATGCACGGCGACGACCATGGCGCCAACAACGACAACATGTGGTGCAACAATCCGGAAGAGACGATTGCCTACATGGAGAAGGTGAAGAAGCCTTGGATCGCATTCAAGGTGATGGCGGCCGGGGCCATTCCGCCGCGCATGGCGTTCCCCCATGCGTATCGCGGCGGGGCCGACTTCATTATTGCCGGCATGTTCGACTTCCAAGTTGAAACCGACGTAAAACTTGCCATCGAAAGTCTGCAAAAGGTCGGAAGCCGCAAACGACCTTGGTGTGCGTGATATTGGTCATGTCTTCGATCGCCAAGGATGCTAGGCCGTCGAAGTAGCACGAAAAAACGCTTAAAAAATAGTTACCTCCCTGATGGTTAGACATCAATAGAGCCCTCCGTTGTTACTACGATTGCAGTTCTGAGTTCCTTTGTGAATGTTGGAATAAGCGATTCGTGTAGGTATCTCCGCGACAACCGTAAAGCAGGTTGCGCGGAGACATAAACCGCAAAGTGAAGGCCGGCAGCGATGTGTTGCTGCGCCCACGGGCCTTTGGGTGCTTTGCGCAATTCGTATTCAATACTGGTGTTTTATGACAGCAGAATGGAAGTTGACCGCTGCGCCCTTGGGGAAAATAATCGACGCGACGGCCGTTGATTTAGCCGTACCGGAGACACAATCGTGACCGCGATTGCGTTCGCTGGATACGTTGCGCGGTTTTGCCATGTTTTGGATTACGGGCGGGCGGGAATTTGTATTGGGGATCATTGCCTGCTTCTATCCGGCATATTTTGACGCCGTGGAAACGCAGTTGACGCATCCGAAATGGGCGGGATTCGTTGCCTGGGATTTGGTGATGCCGGTATTCCTGTTCGTCGTGGGCGCCACCATGCCGATGGCTTTGGGCAATGGCAGGGAGCGGGGGCAATCGCTTGGCCCAACCTATTTGCGAATCCTGCGACGAGTGATCGTATTTTGGGTGCTTGGCATGTTGATCCAGGCCGTTCGCTACGAATTGGTAGTGCCGGAACTGTATAGCAATACGCTTCAAGCGATCGCTATTGGCTATTTAGTGACGTCGATTGCCTTGCTCCATTTGTCTTTGGTAGGCCAAATTGGGCTTTTTGCCGTTCTCGTTGTCGGTTATTGGGCATTGCTTATGTTGGTTCCTTTCGGAGACAATCCTGCGGGAACGCTGGAGAAAACGGCGAATTTCGCTCGGTATGTCGATGAACTTGTTCTCGACATCTATCGGCGAGACCATTCTTTTACCTGGGTGATTACGAGTTTGGGCTTTTCGGCAACCGTGTTGCTTGGCGCGATGAGCGGGCATTTGTTCAAGGCGCGGATATCGGCGCAACGTCGGCTTTTGTTCCTAGGGTTGCTTGGCGCGGCGTGTTTGGCGGGAGGATGGCTGTGGAGCTATTCCATTCCCCTGAATCGCCATCTGTGGACGAGTTCCATGATTCTTTGGAGCGGCGGTTGGGGATTTCTGCTTCTTGCGCTGTTTCATGGAGTCATCGACGTGGCGGGGGTAGCCCGTTGGGCATATCCTTTCAGCGTCATCGGGGCCAATGCTTTGCTGGCTTACGCGCTTGATCCCACCTTTGATTGGCTCAGCAAGACATTGACGGGAATACCGATTGAGCATTTTTCCATTCCCGAGGTAGGAATGCTGGGCGCGATGCTGGAAATCGCGCTTCTTTGGCTGCTTCTCTGGTTGCTCTACCGTCGCGGGTTGTTTTTCCGGGCGTAGCTGATGCGGCATTGTTTGGGCATTGTAATTTTTGTGATCAAGTTGGATAAGCTGTGTTGTTTGGCTGTCATCGGTATGGCGGCTCGGCAGCAGGGCCGCCGTACCGGCGGCCGCTAAACATAGGGTTGGCGTTCTGGCGACCGCGAAGCTGTTGTGCATTAAGCGATCTGCGGATAATCTTTTACTGCACCCGCGTTGTTCTAACGGCTGGTCACTCGCTTGTCTGTAAGGTAAATTACAGAAAGGGATGTATTATGCCAATCTACACACGTACCGGTGATCAAGGCGAGACGGATTTGCCCGGCGGGGGACGGGTGGCTAAGGATGCGCTGCTGATGGAAGTGTTGGGGACGCTCGACGAACTGGGCGCATGGATGGGCTTGGCGCGATGCGAGGCGCTGTCGGCTGCCGAAATTGCTTTGCTCGAACAAATTCAACATCATCTCTTTAAGATGGGGAGCGAGTTGGCGGACAGATCGGGAGAGCAGCCTTTGGCAGGGGCCATTAGCACGGAAGATGTCACGGCTCTCGAACAGCTTATCGACCGTTATCAGGCCAAGTTGAAGCCGACGACCACGTTCATTTTGGCTGGGGGGTGTCGCGCTGCGGGGGTGCTGCATTTGGCGCGGGCGGTCTGTCGCCGGGCCGAACGCCGACTGGTCACACTTGCGACAGGCGGATCGCAAGCTGTACGGCTCTCTCATTTGGCTTATCTCAACCGGTTGAGCGATCTTTTGTTCGTCTTGGCCAGGGTTGCGAATCTCGAAGCCGGCGTGGAAGAAACGCCGTGCTAGCCATGCAGACATTGTCTGCCTGCCAATTAGGCAAAGTCTTTGCAGTGGTGTGAAAAATTCCACTATAATACCCGCAAAAAGCCCTGCCGGTAATGCATTTGGGGCGTTCCGGCCGATTTCAGCCCGCAATTTGGCACGCAGATTGCTTCTCCAAAAAACTTCGTGCCGAGGCATGGGCGTTGTGCGCGCCTATGTCGCCGGTTCGTTGAATGGCAACGAAAGGCGGTGTTCTTATGAGAATGGAAATGAACATATCGAAGTGGATTGTAACGGTAGGCGTTATCGCCATTTTGGGTTTAGAAGTTTTTTCCGCGGGCACGGCTTGGGCGGCAGAAACCGAGAGCATTGTTCCGGCGGCATCGGCGACGGCCGCGGGCCCCAAGCTTGATACGGGCGATAATGCTTGGCTTTTGGTCAGCTCGGCATTAGTGTTGATGATGACCGGTCCCGGCTTGGCACTGTTTTATTGTGGATTGGTTCGCAAGAAAAATGTGCTTAGCGTGATGATGCAATGCGTATTTCTGATGTGTTTGATGACGGTCATTTGGGCGCTCTGGGGCTATACGCTGAGCTTTGGCGGCGATGCCGCGGATATGCCGCCGAAATGGATCGGCACGACCGAACACTTGTTCATGAAGGGCGTACAGGCCGAATGGATTGACGGGAAATCCGTCACGCCGATGCATCCGTTGTTGACGATCAATCGATTGACGCACATGCTCTTTCAGGGGATGTTTTTCATTATTACCCCGGCCTTGATTTGCGGGGCATTTGCCGAACGCATGAAATTCAGCACGATGGTCGTCTTCATGATTCTCTGGGGGACGTTGGTTTATTGTCCTTTGTGCCATTGGGTTTGGGGGGGCGGAATCCTTCAATACGGCAGTAAAAATGCGGGGGTATGCGCGGGCGGGGCGTTGGACTTTGCCGGCGGAACGGTGGTGCATATCAGCTCGGACATATCGGCCTTGGTTTGTGCGTTGATGCTTGGCAAGCGGTTGGGATTCGGCAGCGAACCGATGCCGCCGCACAATTTGACTTATACGGCGATCGGCGCCACGATGCTTTGGGTTGGTTGGTTCGGCTTCAATGCCGGCAGCGCGTTGAATGCCGGCGGATTGGCGGCGAGTGCTTTTTGTGCCACGCATTTCGCGGCCGCGGCAGGCGGCTTAACTTGGGCCGGCATCGAGTGGTTCAAACGCGGAAAACCTTCGATTTTGGGAACTTGCTCCGGCGTCGTGGCGGGATTGGTATGCATTACCCCGGCCGCGGGCTATGTGACGCCCATGTCGGCCTTGGCGATGGGGGTGGTTGTCGGCGTGGTTTGCTTCCTGGCCTGCACCAGCTTGAAATCATGGTTCAAGTACGACGATTCGTTGGATGCGTTCGGCGTGCATGGCGTCGGCGGAACCTTGGGCGCGATTTTGACCGGCATTTTTGCCACGCGTGCCACCGGCGCATTTCCCGACGGGAAGCTGTTGGGGCTTCTCGAAGGTGGCTCCGTGTTGACGGCCCAGATCACGGCCGTTGTGATTACTTGGGCCTTGGCCATTGCCGCGACCTATGTTATTCTCAAGGCGCTTGATGCTCTGATGGGACTGCGCGTATCGCAAGTGGCCGAGATCGAGGGTCTCGATTTCAGCCAACACGGCGAAGAAGGATACATCTTTATTTAAGAATACCGGCATTGCCCAAGATCCGTGTTCAATCGGTGATACGATTTTTTCGGTCGAGTTTACTGGACAATCCGCCGCAGCGCGGTTCGTGGGCAAGGTAAGATGCAATAGGAGCTTTCTGATGAAAAAGATCGAAGCGATTATTCGCCACTTCAAGCTTGAAGACGTGAAAAAGGCCCTGACGGAGCATGGCGTGACGGGGATGACGATCACCGAGGTCCGCGGGTTTGGCCGCCAGAAAGGCCACACCGAGATGTATCGCGGCACCGAGTACGAAGTGGATTTCGTGCCCAAGATCAAGGTCGAAGTGGTGGTGCCCGACGCCAAGCTTCAGGTGATTTTGGATACCATTATTCGCTCCGCGCAAACGGGCGCTGTGGGCGACGGTAAAATTTTCGTCTCCGATTTGGCCGAGGCTGTTCGCATTCGCACCGGCGAATCGGGAGAGACGGCGTTGTAGGTGAAAGGGGAGGCAAGTGTTTCCAGGAAGGAATGCGGGGGCGAGTGTTCGCGGCATTTTAGGAATACGTTGCTACCTTGTTCAATGTCCACCATCCACTAGCGGCTACTGACGGTCTATGTCTTCTCTCCGTCCTTATGTGTTGACGGCCAAGCAGCGGTTGGAGGAGGGGCGTCGAGAATTCGAGCGACGCCATGAAGCGGGCTGCGAGGGGATCGAACTCTCGGCGGCGATTACGGATCTCTGGGACGAAGTATTGTTGGAGCTGTGTGAGTTTGCGCTGGACGAGATGGGCGAATCGGGGCCCAACGGCCTATGGTCGAAAATCGCCTTGGTGGCGCACGGCGGCTATGGGCGCCGCGATGTGGCTCCCTATAGCGACGTTGATTTAATGATCCTTCATCAGCCGGGCGTCGGCGATCGTGTGGCGCCGTTGGCCGAGCGTTTGTTGCGAGACGTGTTTGATGCGGGATTGTGCCTGGGCCATAGCGTGCGAACGCCCGAGCAGGCGGCCGGATTGGCTTGCGGCGAAGCGATGATCTGTACGTCGCTTATTGAATCGCGGTTGCTGCGAGGCAGCGTATCGCTCTACTCTCATTATCAAAAAAAGCTCCAGCGGCTGACGCGGCGGCGTGCCCGATGGCTGATGGCCGAAATTCGGGAGGATCGGAGCGAGGAGCGGCATCGCTACGGCGAGACCGTTTTTCTGTTGGAGCCCAACGTCAAGCGGTCGAGCGGTGCGTTGCGTGACATTCAATGGATCCGTTGGGTTGCATGGCTTCGGTACGGAACCACGGATGCCGGCGAATTGGAGATTCGCGGCGTGCTTAGCCATGAAGATCGGCTGGCGATCGAACATGCCCGGGAGTTTCTGCTTCGCTTGCGGAATGAATTGCACTTTCATGCGCATAATGCGGCCGATGTGCTGGATCGGAGCGAGCAGCTTCGGATTGCCGAATTGCGGGGCTATGCTTCGCAGGCGGGATTGCTGCCGGTTGAGCGGTTCATGCGCGATTATTTCCGCCACACGGCGGCAGCGAGTCACATTGCCGCGCGGTTTACAGCCAAGGCCCAATCGCGCGACCGCAGAGACAAACTGGTGACGATGTTGTTCGGTCATAAGGTCGAGAAGGGGATTTATGTGGGGCCGGCGGGTCTTCTGGTGGGGCACCGCCGTCTGGAATCGCTTCGCGGTGATTTGACATCGGTGATACGGCTGGTCGATTTGGCGAATTTGTATGATACCCCGATTGCCGCCTCGACTTGGGAATCGATTCGGCAACATGCATGCCATCTGTCGAAGGAACCGCCTCCGGCCGAAGCGTGCCGATCTTTTCTTTCGCTGTTGAATCACCCGGCTCGGCTGGGGCCGTTGCTGCACGATCTGCATGACGCCCACCTATTGGAGCATTTTCTGCCCGAGTTTCATCGTGCCCGGGGTTTGCTGCAATTCAACCAGTATCATAAGTACACCGTGGATGAGCATTGTTTGCGGGCGGTGGAATTTGCCACGGAATTTTTGTCGGATCCGGGGCCGGTCGGGCGCGTCTATCGTTCGCTTGCGCAAAAAAGACTCTTGCATTTGGCTTTGTTGATCCATGATTTGGGGAAAGGGCATCTGGAGGATCACCGTGAGGTGGGAGTGAAAATCGCCGCCGAAGCCGCGAGACGATTGGGGCTTGCCGCGACCGAGGCCGAGTCGTTGAAGTTTCTGGTCCACAACCACATGCTGATGAACCATCTGGCGTTTCGCCGTGACACGGCCGATCCGCAATTGGCCGTGCAACTGGCGGTGCAGGTGGGATCGCCCGAGTTGCTGCAAATGCTGTACGTCATTACAGCGGCCGACTTGGGGGCGGTGGGGCCGGATGTGTGGGATGGTTGGAAAACAGAGGTTGTCACCGACCTTTACCATCGCACGATGCAACATCTGGCGGGCGAAAGTTTGGAAACGACGGTTGACGAGCTGCTCGAACAGCAGCGTGAAGCGATACGGGATCTGTTGGACGAGGAAAAGGCACGGCCGTGGTTTGCCGAACATCTTGAAGCCTTGCCGCCCGCGTATCTTCATGCCACGCCGCCGCAACAGGCTGCCGCCGATTTGCGGTTGTTGCATTCCATAAGTCCGCGGTCTTC
>CAZNMP010000110.1:0-8205 GCA_964573875.1 uncultured Planctomycetaceae bacterium
CGCTTCGATCGCGCCGGCCGGACACAGACGGCAGAAAAACAACGGGCTTTCCTCACCGTAAAAGTAGGGAATCGCCAGCACGAACACGAGCAACACCACATAGCGAAAACCGCTTGCCCAGGCAGGCAATGTGAATTTCGGGGTCGGAATCCAGGCGATGATATCTTGCAAAAACCCGAACGGACACGCCCAGCCGCACACAAAACTGCCGAGCAGCGCCCCTACAACTACTAACATCCCCAATGTCGCAAAGGGCGCCAACTGGATCGCACTGAAATTCGCCAATACGCCGATCGGACAAGCGAACGTGGCCAATGGGCAGGAATAGCAATGAAACACCGGCGAGCAGACCGTGTGCATGCGCAACGCCAGTGGATCGAGCCAAGCCAGCAAAAAGCCCGCCTGCACCCATAGACGCTGTCGTGCAATTTTACCCGCCAATAAAACGGACTTCTTTTTTTCCATACCCGCCGGGCATTATACCGTACGCGGTTTGAAATGCGACAGTGCTCCATCCCGGGAAAAAAAGTCTCATTTCTAACCGTCCAAGGCATATTAAAATGGCGGAGGTGAATGGGAATCGAACCCACCCGGGACTCTTACGAACCCCACACTGATTTTGAAGACCAGGGGCACCACCAGGAACCAGTCACCTCCACACAGTCGCATCAAAGGTTGATTTCACTCGGTTTGCTGTTATCGACGGCGAAGGGGCCGGCGTTGAGCTGGACGAAGACTTGGAACGCACCTGATAATTCGGATGGTACTCGCCACGAGTACCGGCAGGTGAAACCTCATCCATACTCGAAACTGCCCTGGTGAACCATTTTACCGTCTTTGTCCTTGACGATAAACAGCGGTTTGGGCGGCCGGGATTTGTTGATGTAGAAGCTGGTGCATCGCTCGCCGCCGACCCCCGAAATGGCCAACGACAACGAAACCTGCGAGGCATTGGTCCGCCGAGCCGTCACAACGGCATGGTACGGCGCCCCGAAGGGCAATTTGACGGTCTTGCCCTTCTCCACCGACACCACCGAAGGCTCGTCGCCGAAGGTGGCCGTCACCGAGGTGCCCGCACCGCCGGTGTCGATGGTGTAATTGAGCACTTTCCAGTCGCCGGCCGGCAGCGGGATTTTTTGGTCTTTCATCCCGCCGAGCATGAGAACGCCGTAATCCTCGCAAAACAGAACGGCGCGGTAGCCGGGGCTCGCATTCGTGACATTGCCCAAGTCCAACTTCGTCGGCGTCAGTTTCACGCTTTCGCCGGAAGGCGTGACTTCCATCTTATAGAAATCCTTGCCGAGGCAGACGGTCTTGCTGACGAAGTTGCGGTCACGCCCCATCGTGGCGTCGGCCGAGAGATTGTTTTTGGGGTTCGGATTGACCAGCAGCAAATCGCCCTCGGCGGGCGTGCCGCCGGGTTTGATGGTGATCGAGTCGTCGAAGCGCCCGTTGCTGTTGTGATCGACCAGCAGGAGCTTGGTTTGTTTCGTGCCCTGCGTAATGCTTCCTTCGCGCACCACGGCGGAATACAACGATGCGGTCGCATAGGCGTCGTTGCCCGTTCGGCGGCAAATGGAATTCATCACGAATGAATAATTAAGCTTCTTTCCCTCCACGTCAAGCGTGACATCCACCGCGGGAAACTGCGATTGCACGATTCCAGGGCTCGGCGTCGTCACCGAGGAAGCTTCGATCGGTTTGTCGTCGGTCAAATCACCGTCGCCGTTGGCATCGAAGTACATGCGATCGTAGCCGGTGCTTTGCGATTTCGCCAAGTCCAGTGCAAAGCAATAACTTCCGGAGCCGAGCTTGGCCAACCCGCGCAAGGGGATCGGTGCGTTGTACTTGGGTTGCGTTTTTATGGCGTTCTGAAAGTCCGTCTCGTTATTGGCATTGCCCTTGCTAAGTTGAAGGAAAAATTGCTGCGGGGCCGTCAGGCGATAAATATAATCCGACGGCACGCCTCCTTTAGCTCGTGATTTCTTTTTGCCCTTCCCGTTCTGTTCCAATCGAACCAGCTTCATCGGAATATCTTGATCGTCGATCGGGCCGGTGACCTCTTGAGAAGCGGACTTGTCTTTTTCTTTCTTATCCGACTTGCCATTCTTCTCCGATTTGTCGCTCTTTTCCTCCGATTTCGAGTCGGCGTCCTCCTCGTGCAACCGTCGCAGCTCCTCGGCAATCCAACGCTGGTCGGCGGCGCTCAGGAGTTTTTTCTCGACCGAAAGTTCCGAGCCGTCGGGCTTGCGCAACTGCACCTCGCCGTCGACGCAATTCATGAATTCCGCCAAGGCGCTGAACTTGCCGTTCTTGCTTTTCCATTCACGATATTCCGCGCCCGGCCGAAAGTTCTCTTGCTCGACGCCCGGCATCTGCTCTTTGACGAACTTCTGATCTTCGGCACAGAGCGAGAGCAAAGGCACATCGATGATCGTGCCGTCGCCTTTTTTGAGTTGGGCTTTGCCGTCTTTGAAATCGAGCAGTTCGGCGTCGATCTTAAATCGGCCGTTGCTACCTTTCCAGGTTCTCGGCGCAGCCAGCGATAAAGTGCCAACAAGCACGATGCACAGACCGATTGCCACAGCGCGCTTCATCGTCATGATCCCCCGACCAGAACTGCGGACAAGCGAAGGGCAAAACAAAACAGAGCCTAAGCATACCACCACGGGGAGGTAGTTGTCAAGATGCCCGATATGCCTCCCTTGGGGAGGTTTGAAAACATACCGAGGCAAGCAAGCGGATGCTGATCGGTCATGGACACCATGACCCGAATTATTTCACTCACGTAGGGCACAGCGAAGGGGCCTTGCCGCTATAGGTGCGTTTCAGCGGCCCGTTGGCTAATCGAATAACCCCCCCCACGGTAACGTCGCGCACAATGGCCCATTCGGGATCATTGGAAAGTTCCGAATATTTTTCCATTACCTTCTGCATTTTGATGCCTGGGATGGGCAGCGGCGGCTGAGAACCGCTCTCGAATGGATTTTCCGAATCACCGCCGGGAGCGTTGCCGGCCGATGGCGGCTCGAACGGATTCACATCTTCTCCCATTGGCCCTTCTCGACCAGGCTCTCCGGCATCGTCCGGCATCGGCGGCGGCTCATCAAATCCCGACATCGAAGGAACGGCAATCGTGATTTCCCGCTCTTTTTCTTCCTCGACCAAGGCTATGTGGTAGAACATGCCGTAGAGAAACGAACCGATCCCCAGCAAAACAAGAAGAAGCATCGCCGCCGTTCGTTTCCAGTTCATCGAAGCTACACCGATTTCCGTAGGCCGTTATAGAACACCATCGCGGGCGATCCGCCAAACGCTATCGCTTCCCAGGCAGCTTCGTCGATTTCTTCCTGGGTAAGCCCCATTTCGCGGGCTTTCTTAATATGGCTTTTTACGCAAGGCTCGCATCGGGCCATCACGGAAAGCGCGATGGCGATGGCCCGCTTCGTCTTGCCGTTGAGAGCGCCCGGCTGGTTGGCTGCCTGCAAAAACGCCTGGAACTTTTGCTCCGCGGCTTCCGCAACGCCCTGGCCCGAGGATTCCACAGGATGATCGTTCTGACAACAGTTGGCACTCATGCGTGGGGTCTCCTCTTTTGTTATCGGTTGTTCGGCAGGTGGAATCAATCGTCGCCCCTCGGTATGAAGAAACACGCGGCCTTGCCCCTTGCCCAAGGCGCGGCCGATAACGGTTGCTTCGGGAATTCCGGCCGCGGTCAGGCGTTCAAGCAACGTTGGGGCTGTGCATTCCGACACTGCAATCACCAAACCGCCGGACGTTTGGGGATCGAAACACAAATCCAACATGGCCGGCTGGATGCCATCATCGGCCGTTAAATAGCCTCCCGATGATTCGCGGTTGCGTTCAACCGCCCCGGAAGCGATGCCCAAGGCCAGGCATTCGAGAACGCCCGGCAACAACGGCAGATCATCCCAGCAGATCTCCAAATCAACACCGCCGGCAGCGGCCATCGAGCCCAGATGGCCGATCAAACCGAAGCCGGTGATATCCGTGCAGGCATGAGCGCCGCACTCGATCATGATTTCCGACGCCCGACGGTTGAGCCGCGCCATCGAGCGAGCGGCGGCTTCCGTCGCACCGGCCGGCGCGAGTCCGATCTGCGCGGCGAACGCCAAAATGCCCGTACCGAGCGGCTTTGTCAAAATCAAGCAATCGCCCGGCTGAACGCCGGCGTTGGTCACGATTCGGTCGGGATGGATCAGACCGGTCACGGCGAAGCCGGCCTTCACCTCATTATCGTTGATGCTATGTCCACCGACGACGGGAACGCCGGCCTCGGACATTTTGTCGATGCCGCCGCGCAGAATTTCGTGCAATACATCGTCCGGCAATGTGTGAATCGGAAAGCCCACGATCGAAAGCGCCGTAACTGGGCGGCCGCCCATCGCGTACACGTCGCTCAGCGAATTGGCCGCCGCAATCTGCCCGAATTGATAGGGATCATCGACCGACGGCGAAAAGACATCGACCGTTTGCACCAGCGCTGTGTTTTCATCAAGTCGATAGACGCCGGCATCGTCGCCGGCCGGCGCGCCGACCAAAACGCGAGGATCATCGAGAAACGGCAATCCATCCAGCGCGCGGTGCAGTGCGGCCTTGTCAATCTTGGATGCACAACCGGCACTCGCCACCAGTTGTGTCAGCCGAACCGGCTCCGCCGGCTGGTCCAATTTCTCTCCGGCGCAAGGACAAACGTCATGTTGCTGAAAAATGTCGCAGGGACACGCTTTTTTCGCGTTGCAAATGCAATGTCCCAACCGCATCGAACGCTGCATAACTCTTTGGCGTTTTTCAAGATCCTTCATAAACGGCATCCATCCAGGAAAGCACAACGTATAATTAAATGATTCTAAAACTCTTACAGGAGTCGTGCAATGCGGTGGTTTTTGGGATTATTGCTGATTACCGGCCTTCTCGTCCTGCCCGGCTGCTGACCGGGGAAACGAAATATGTCCGTGTCGGACATACAGTTCCAGGTCAAACTGCCGGTCCATGCGTCGGCAGAGGCCGGCCATTAAGCCGATGCTGGGCCAGAATGGCTGCTCCCAGGGCGCAGGTCAATTGCGGCTGCGGCGCGACAGTTAGCGATTGGCCCAGTGCTGTGCCCAGGGCCGTCTCCATGCCGGGCACCAGAGCCACTCCGCCAGTAAGCACCACCGGCGGCGTGATGTTGCGACCCGTCATGGCGGCCACACGCATTGCCAGTGATGCTTGAACTCCCGCGACAATATCTTCGGGCAAAATGCCCGAGGCCAACAGCCCGATAATTTCGGTCTCGGCAAACACGACGCACATGCTGCTGATCATGGCGGGCCCTCGACTCTTTTGGGCCAACTCGCCAAGGCAAGCCAATCGCACACCCAATCGAGCCGCCAATAATTCCAGAAAACGCCCCGTGCCCGCAGCGCATCGATCGTTCATCACGAAATCCGCCACGGCGCCGTCGGCCTGTAGCCGCAGCAGTTTGCTGTCTTGCCCGCCGATGTCGATAATGGTGCGAGCCTCGGGCACATGCCGCCTTGCGCCCCGGGCCTGACAGGTGATTTCCGTCACTGCGGCATCGGCCGCGCGGATCAGCTTGCGTCCATAGCCCGTGGCTACAATCGCACCGACGTGACCACGGTTCAGCCCCTTTTCTTCCAACAGCCGATCCAGCAGCGATTCGGCCAGCGCATCTTGCTCGATGCCCTGATCGACGACGCCGGAGGCCAATACGTCATGGCCATCGTCGCCCAAGAGCACGATTTTCGTGGTTCTCGATCCCGCGTCTATTCCCGCACAAATCATGGTTGCATCAATGGTTCAAGATATTATTCAACATCTAGTTTATGCCCCCGCGCGGTTTCCAACAAGGCTTCGAGCCGCGTACGCAATGTCGGCAGCATCGCATCGACAATCGGCGGTACCTCGATCTCGACCACGGGAATGGAAAGCCTTTTAGCAATCGCCTCGCCGATCAAAGCGCCCTCGTGGGCACAGTGACTCGCCCCGGGAATGCGTGAAATCACAACCGCTTCCGCATGGAATCGAACCGCATCGGCACAAATCCGCTCTGCCCGATCCAGGGCCGAGCCGACCATCGGATCGGCCAATGCCATGCGAGCCAGCGCATCTAGCGGCGGCAAATTTTCGTCGATCGGGTCCAAAGCATGGCAAAACATGAAGTCCGTGCCGCATAGTCGGCCGCCGGCATCTTCTAAAATGTTCATAATGCGAAGATCGGCGACCGGATTGACCCAAAAAATCCGAACCGCGTCCGCCGACAGTACGCCAACGCCCGCCTGAATGCGGTCTCGCACTTCGTCGAGCAACTCGCTCAATACCGCAACCGTTTCCTGACGATCCGAGCAAAAATGGATGGCCAGCATCTCGGCAATCATCAATTCCAAAGCGGGCAAGGGGCAAGGGTCGGCCTCGAAAACCATCCGCCGCAGCGCTGCCAATCGACGACGCACTTCGTTGGCTTTTGCAATGCCCTGGGATAGCTCCTGATCGCTGATTCGCCGGCCTGCATACACTTCCAACGCTTGTCGAACACGTTCGAGTTCCAATTGCACGAAAGCGACCTGATCGGCCGGCGCATGAAAATCGCCGGGAAGCTCAACGGCCGCCTCGCCTGGTTCAACGCGACGACGATGGGGCATCTCCCACCAGAAAATCGGCCGGCCCAACGACTCCAAACGCTGTGCAATCGCCGAAAAATCGTCGCACGTGGCCCCAACGCTGCACGTCAACAAACCGGGAATCGGAAAGCGGCCGCCGGTCTCGAAAGCGCCCAACATCGCGCGAACGGGGCAAAACGATTCGTCAATTCCCAGGGCGTCGGCGATCGGCAGCAAGTCGTCACCGCCTTCGAGCAGACACGGCAGCCACCACGCACCGTCGGGATAAAACGCCACAAGATTCTCGAATGAGTATGCCATGACCGGCACGGTGCCGAGGTCTTTCATCGCGCCGACCAGCCGTTTGCCTTCGGCCGCATGACGCCGCAGACGATCTTCTTCCGTCAGCAAAAAATTCCACAATCGCAACGATGCCGCTGAATTGTCCATCTCAAGCTTTATCAGCCGCCGGTCGCCGTCGTCCAGATGCCGGCCAAGCGGCCCGCCGTAGTCGGGCTCGCGCCAACCCCGCGCATGCAATGCCGCATAGCGGCTTTCCCATGCAGCCAGCGAGATTTTGCGCGGCGGTTGGATCATCGCAACGTCTCCAAAAAAGCCTCGATACGCCCTTGCACGCGACTGGGCGAATGGAGATCGTCGGGCCCTACGTCCAACTCCAAGACCGGCAGGCGGCTCAACTCTTGCATGCGCCGCAACTCGGCGTGCCAGAGATCGCACCAGAGATAACGCCGGAATAGAATCCCCTGCACGCGCCGCGCAGCCAGCTTGCGGCCCAACCATTCATAAAGTCCACGATTGGGCCGGCGAAATACGTCTTGAATCCCCTCGAAATAGGCGTCGGCCAGCTCTTGCAGCGGGTCGTCCGCCAGATGCTCCGGATCGAAGGGCCGGGGTTGCGTTCGTTCGCTGTTCTCTGTCGCATCTAAAACCACGCGACCGCCCGCTTGTTCCACCAAAGAGAACAACACTCGATCGGAATCCAACAGCGGCCCACCTACCAAGGCCAACGGAATGCAATTGCCGTCGTCGGCGGCATTTTGCTCGACGCAATTCTCGCACTTTCGCATTCGTTCAACATCGAGCATGGTTTTCGCCAAGGAAGCCGACGTGGGAGTCGTTCCACCCAGGGTGGTAAGGAATCGGCCCAATCGCTGCAATTCATCGCGATACAGTTGCCGCACGGCGGCCGTTTGCCAGGTCGAAGACACGTTTAACAAAAAGACAGGGCATCGCCCTTGGCTTTCCAAAACCGCTGCGGCATAGCGCATCTGATCGCAGGCCGTCGTCAGAACCAGGGCATCCGCCTCGAAATCCGAGAGTACGGATTCGATCAAAATCCCTACATAAGGACAAACGCCGCGCGCCACGGCGATCGGCTGCTGTTGTTCACTACCACTCAATGCCAATCGCCTTGGACGCAGGCCATGTGCCGCGATCCATTCGATGGGAACGAACGGGCTGCAATAAGCAACGGTTTTCATGAGCGGTCGCATCCGGCTGCGGTCCGTCGGCCGCGTACCGTTTCCAACAGCGCCTCGACCCGCAAGGCAATGCGCATGGA
>CAZNMP010000111.1:0-8176 GCA_964573875.1 uncultured Planctomycetaceae bacterium
AATACAATTTCCAAGGATGGCTTTGAGTTCACGTTTCCCAGCAATCGAAACCGCGGTTTTAATTACAACCGTCGTCAAGGAAAGCCACATCTGCCCGACAAGAACAACCCGGCGGTATTTCATCTACGCAAGATAGGCCCAACAACATTTCTCCTTAAGAACCCCTCCCCCACTCCAGTTTTTGTTCGTCCAGATGGCAATGCCGTTTGCGTGGATTTTTTCAAAATCGAGGATGATTGGCCGGACGAAAGCAAGCGGCATCCGCACATTCCAGGGTTTACGGTCTCCGGTTCTCTGTCAAAAGATACCCGTGATTGGGTGCTGACCTTCAAGGGGAAATATGCGGATGACAAAGTCCTCTTGTTGGACCAGATCGTTTACAAGGCTCCCGAACAAGTCTACGCGCCTTCCGCCGAGCTAAAATTCTTTCTGCGGAAGAATCCCCGCGTTCCAGGCCGAGGTCCAACCTATCCCCATGAGTTGACCGCTTGTCTTATCGTGCAATCAGCGAAGCCACCGATATTCACGCGTATTGATCTCCAAATCTTCCCAGACAAAGAAGTAGGCTGCAACGTAAATTACGAGATCACCGTGAACCCGTATGACGAAAGAGGCTTTGAGTATGCATCGGAGATCGGTAAATACCTGGATGTTCGAGTACGTCTCCACAAACAGGCAGTCCGCGCGTTGTGCCAAGGCCAACTGCCGCCTAAGCCGGATATCCCAAAACTGATTCAAGAGGCCAAGGATCCGGCGACCAAAAAGTAATCGAAACGCATCGACGATGCACGGCAATGAAGCATCTTTGGGGACGATGCTTATGCTACAATCCAGCACCTCCTCCGCCGCCTGCATGTCGAGCAGATTTGAGCAGTGCAGAATATGTGAGTGGGGCAGTTCAAACAACACCAATCCCCTCCAACATAACCTCTGCAGTTGCATGTAGAGCATGTTTCGCTGAAAATCCCTCCCCCCCTCAGCGCATTCTGATTCCTAAAGCTATTTTAGCTATTAGATGGCTCGCCTTGATCTGTTTCTGCCTGTTTTCTTCCGGCATTTAGTGAATCGGGGGATCTTATGTTTCGCACGAGCATAGCTACAGCAGCAATTTTCTTCCTGCTGACAAACTTAATTTTCGCCTCGGAAAGCGGCGGAACCGTGACGGTTTCGACCGCCGGTTCGAAAATCAATAAAGCCGATTATCCATCAGCTCCTGAACTCTCGATCAAACCTTGGCGCATCCTTGGCACAAACAAGGCCGACGCAACCGCCGAATCCATCAATCCGCCCGATGGCTTGGCCTTCACGCCCGACGGCCTGCTACTGGTCACCGATGCGCAAAATCATCGCATCCAGATTTTCGACCCCATGACGGGCAAACACATCGGTTCATTCGGCAATCAAGAGATATTCCCCGGAGAAGTCGTCGCCATCGCCGTTAAACCAAACGGCGATCTCTGGACCAGCGATGAAGTCTCCACCCAAGTCCGGTCGTTCACGCGCGTTGCGGGAGCAAAACCATCCTTTCTCGCAAACGGTCCCGCAAGATTGAACAATGTGGGATTCAAGAGGCTTACCGGCATCACCTGCGATTCCGCGTCGCGACTCTATGCCGTCGATTCCTTGGCCGGTGTAGTGCGCCGCTATTTGCCCGACTTCACTCTTGATCCAACTTGGAAATTCCCGCCCTATCGTCCCAACGGCAAACCGATGCTATACCGCGCCGACGGCATCGTTCTGTACGAAAAAAGTAACACGCTGTTCGTAACCAGCGAGCGCGACGGCATGATTATGCCGTTCGATCTCAAGTCCGGCCATTGGCTCGGCAAGACGATTGGCCGACAGTCCGATCCTGTTTCAGCAAGCCCGATGGGAACCTCCATTTTTTCCAGGTCTGTCGAGGGTTTGGCGGTCTTCGACAATTACTTGCTGGCCGTCGATGAGGGCTATGATGAAGTCAACGAGACCGGAAAACTGGCCGGACGTCTATTCGTATTCCAACTCAACGATCCGGCAATCTACGAAACCGGGGCAGAGCATTGCAGAGCGCGAATGGCCGAAGGAAATATCGCGGGCTTTGTCGGATGGTTTGGTGATTTCCTATCGCCCGACGGCGTAGCCGTATTTTCCGGCAACGCCGAACGTCCCGACTCGCTCGTGGCGATTGCCGACCAGGGACGCTATCGCGTGCTCGTGTACCGTGGCGCTGATTTGCTCCGCGCCATCCACTCAGCCGCTACAAAAACAAAGCTATGATCAAACGATTCCTAAAACAATGGTACGGTGATTTCTCCCAGGAAGAGCTTTTCCGGACGATCTTGCTCGGCATTGCTTTTGCCCTGATGATCGGCACTTATTGGACCATGCGGCCCCTGAAGGACGCCCTGTTCGATGCCGTCGTCATCGGAGATGGCAACGGCGCAGACGCCTCTTGGCTCGCTTGGGCGAAAATCATCTCGGTCTGCATCCTCGTCCCCATTACCCTCGTCTACAGTCGCTTGGTCGATTTGATGCAACGCAAACGACTCTTTTATCTGCTCGGCGGACTGGCGGTCTGTATTTTGGTTTTGTTCGCGCTGATTTTCGCCGATCCCGTAATGGGTTTGCCCAACAAAGAAGCTTCGCCCCATCGCATCCTCGGCTGGGCATGGTACGTCTTTGTTGAAGTCTATGGATCGCTCATGGTCGCCCTGTTTTGGGCGTACTGCTCCGATACGATCAATGCCGAATGTGCGAAGCGGTCCTTCCCTTTGATTGCGCTCTTCGGACAAATAGGCGGAATCGTCGGCCCACAATCCACCGACCTTCCGGCCTTATGCGGTTTTGAAACCAGCGCGCCTCTGGTCGCCGCCTGCGGTTTCACCACCTTGCTTTTCCTGCTGATGATCCATTGGTACGCCGCACGACTTGCTCGCAACGGTTCATGCGCCGGTCCAGGTGTGAATGGCAGTCCGCATAATCACGAACGGACCGGGCTCCTCAAAGGTCTTCAACTGATCGTGACCAACCGCTATCTGCTCGGAATCTTCATAGTCATCGCCATCTATGAGATGGTCGTCACGATTTTTGATTTCAACTTCAAACGCCTCGTTTTCGCCTCGGCCTCCGGCGATCAGGCCACCGCCTCGATCCTCGGCGACTTCGGCTCGATGGTCAATACCGTGTCGTTCCTCTGCTTGGCGTTCGGCGTCAGTAATATCCAACGCAAGCTCGGTATGCGAGCGGCACTTTGCTGTATGCCGTTTGTGATCGGCGTCATGGTCTTGGCGTTCAATTTCGCCCCGACGCTCAAAGTCCTGTTCTGGATCATGGTGGCAGGCAAGGCCATCAACTACGCCTTGAACTCGCCTTCCATGAAACAGCTATACATCCCAACATCGGTAGACGCCAAATATAAGAGCCAGGCTTGGATCGAAATGTTCGGCGCACGCGGTGCGAAAGCGAGCGCCTCGGGCCTCAATACGCTTCTACACGTATTTCAAACCCATGCCGCGACCCCGGCTGCTGGATTCGCCATGTATGTCATGTTCGCCAGCGGCTTCTCGGCCATCTTGTTGGTCGTATGGTTCTTCGTAGCGGCGTTCTTAGCAAAAGAATACGACCGCCGAGTTGCCACCGGAGAGTATGCAACCTAGCTTCGCTCTCGGAACTGCATTATCTCCTGGTTCCCAAGCTCCGGCTTGGGAACCCCCGAAAACTTACTTCCCGCTCCAATCGCGGCGCTGACGGGAGCTCAGAATGCCCATCGCTTTGCGATACTTCGTCACCGTGCGCCGAGCAACCGTCAGACCATGCTCGGCCAGCTTCGCGACAAGTTGATCATCGCTTAGCGGATGCTGTTTGTCTTCCGCATCGACGACCTCCTGAAGCTTCAGACGAACAGCGTCCCAGGCGACTTCCTCACCGTCGGCGCTGGTCGTACCGCCGCAAAAGAACCGCTTCAAGGGGAAAATGCCTCGCGGCGTTTGAATCCACTTTTCATCCACGGCACGGCTTACCGTCGTCACATGAACACCCACCTTGTCGGCAATCTGCTGCATCTTCAGCGGTTCGATGGCCTCGGGGCCCTTGTTCAAAAATTCCGTCTGATGATCCACAATCGCCTGGGCAACCTTGGTCAACGTCGCGCGGCGCTGCTGGATCGAATCGATTAGCCATTGGGCTGAATTCACCTTCCGCTTGATGTACTCGCGCGTTTCCTCGTTCGTCCCGGCTTCCTGCAAAAGCTTCCGGTAATAAGGGCTGATGAACAAGTTAGGCGTATGCCCGTCTTCAAGCCGAACCGTATACTTCCCCTCTTCATTCTGCTCGACAAACACATCAGGCGTGACCGAAGGAGCGGTCGCCGTGTTGAAATCGGCGCCCGGCTTGGGGCTCAACTTCCGCAATTCCCCCAATACCTCTTGAATCAACTCGATCGAATAACCGGTCTTGCGCGCAATGACCGGCAACCGGTTATGCTCCAGGTCTTCCAAATGATTCGAGATCAACGTGCGGAGCTGCTCATAATAAGGCATCCCCGGCGTAAGTTGCAGCAGCAAACACTCTCGCAAATCGCGTGCGCCAATGCCGGGTGGGTCAAGCTTCTGCACCAACGCCAATCCTCGCTTGGCCAACGCCAAGTCCTCGGCCGCGGCATCGGATCCGAGTAAATCCTCCAATCGTCCCTGCAAATATCCGTTCGCGTCCAGATTGTAGATAATCCGGTCGGCCATCGCTCGCAATGCTGGGTCGATGTCGAACCAGCCAAGCTGGTCGTGCAGATAATCCAAAAGCGATTGCGGCCGAGCGACCATGTTGGCCATCGCATCCAGCTTCCGCTCGCCCGACTCTTCAATCTCGCCGCGCGATGCATGCGCCCGCTCCTCGAAATGGTCGGGCCATTCCTCATCCATCTGCATCAGCCGCTCGAAATCCTGCTCGTTCGAGTTGGCCTCATCAATCACCAACTCGCGCTCTTCCTCGGACGGCGCATCCGGCGACGGTTGATCCTCGGCGAATTCCATGTCTTCGCCGCCCGCCTCGGGCTCCTCCTCGACAATCTCCAAAACCGGATTCTCTTCCATCTCCTGCTCGATCCGTTCTTCCAGCGCCAGAATCGGCAACTGCAGAATCTCCATCGACTGGATCATCCGCGGCGCCAGCACCTGTTTCTGAACGAGTCGAAGGTCTTGCCCAAGAGATAAACGCATATATGAGTGGCTAGTGGTTAGTGACTAGTGACAGAAAACTCACAACTGCTTACTGACAACTGAAAACTGATTACTGATAACTGACTACTGACAACTCCCTAAAACTTCTGCCTTCCTTGCAACGCATCCGCAAGGATTTCTTTATTCGCAAATTCCAAAACGCTTCCCGACGTGATGCCTCGGGCGAGTCGTGTAATGTGGACCGGCACACCTTCTAACAGATTGGAAATATGCAACGACGTGCCGTCGCCTTCCACCGTCGGATTGGTTGCCATGATCACTTCCTTGAAACCGCCCTCGCGCACCCGCCGCACCAAGGCATCAATCGTCAACTGTTCGGGCCCTATGCCATCGAGGGGGGCAATCCGCCCCAGCAACACATGGTACAGCCCGTGGTACATGCCCGATTGTTCCAGTGCCATCAAATCGCGGGGCTGCTCGACCACGCAGAGCACGTCCTGTTGCCGGCTCGGATCGCGGCAAATCGAGCACTCTTCCCCCTCTGCCAAATTATAGCACTTCCGGCAGTATTGGACGTTGTCTTTGACCGATCGAATGGCGTCCGCCAGTTCCATGGCCTCAGTGCGATGAATACGCAAAATATGATAAGTCAACCGCTCGGCCGACTTTTTCCCAATGCCGGGCAGTTTGGCGAACTCGTTAATCAGGCGTGTTACGGATTGCGTGAGTTCGGACATCGCAGATCAAATCCTAAATTCCTAATTCCCCTCGTCCCCCGGCCCTTTATCCCCTTCGATTCCCGTGAACTTCGCCAGCGCGTCTTGAATGCCGCCGGGCAATGGCAGCCCGCCGGTCCATTCGCGAACCGTATCGGCATGAATCTGCTTGCCCTTGCTAATCGCTTGGTTAATGGCCGCGGTTACTAAATCTTCGAGCAACTCGCGATCGTTTTGCGCGATGAGCGAAGGATCGATCCGGCATCGCAGCACTTCCATCAGGCCGTTCACTTCGATTTCAACCATTCCGCCCCCGGCCGTGCCGGTTACGTGAACTTTCCGCATCTCCTCGGTAAGTTGCCCCATCTGGCCGCTGATGTTTTGGGCTTGTTTCAACAGCGCGCCAAGATTTTTCAAACCGTCAAACACCTTTTATACTCCCGTGGCAAATCCACATCAGTCACTTCTGCTTGCACTCCCGCGGTAAATCCAACATCCATCGCTTCCGCCGTCATTCGAACGGCAAGATCGCCTTGAATCATTCCGCTGTCAGTCCTGGGGCGGAATGACATCCGTCACTTCCGCGCCAAACAGTTGCGATGCCCGTTGGATCAGCGGATGCTGGCTCATCTCCATCTTTCGCAGATGGGGCGAAACCACCCTGGCCGGCGCGGCCTGTGCCGCCGCCGATTCAGGATCGCTTGCCGCTAATGCAAACTCAATACGAACCCGCTGACCGGTTACCTCGGCCAGCGATTGCTCGAATTTGGCAACCTGCTCGGGCCGTTCGCACGAATTCTTGAAGACAGCATACTCGTTCTTGAACCGGATGACTAGGCGGTTTGGCGCAGGAATTGCTACAGACTCGAACTGCTTCGCCTGCTCGATGATCATCCCCGAAAGCTTCGACAACGCCCGATTCCAAATTTCCACCGCATTTTCGGGCGTTAGGGCAATTTTCGCCGAAGAAGCAGCGCCAAGATCGGTGGAAACCTCCATGCCTTCCTCGCAATCCGAATAGTCGGCCTCGCGAGGATCATGCTCCTCCAACTTAGGGGTATTTATGGCGGGCTCAAGTTTTTTTTTTGATACTGGCAGCGCCGCCGGTCGCACCACCGTCGCCTGTTCCACGACAACCCCGCCGCCCGACTGCATCTGGGCAAGAATCTCCGACAAATCCCCCAAATCTTCCAGATGGCTGATCCGCACCAGGGCCAATTCCGCCAGAATTCGCCCCTGCGTGCTATAACGCATTCGAGAAAGCGTCTGGTCGAGAATTTGCAGAACAGCCAGCAGCGTATCGAGCCCCCAGCGATTGCCAATCTCGACCACCTGATCGGCCCCCGAGGGCAACGTATAAAGAAACGCCTCCGTGGGACATCCGACGGCCGCCGTCATGCAGTCGCGCAGATAGCCGAACAACTGCTCGATCAACTGCGCGGCATCCACACCCGCGCTCATCGCCGCATCCAGATCGGCCAACGCCCCCGCGGGATTCCGCGCTATCATATGGCCTACCAACGACGCAATCCGCTCTTCACCCGCCGTGCCCAACATCCCATGAACGTCGGCCACGGTAATTTTACCGGGCGAAAACGCCAACAACTGCTCTAAAAGCGATTGGCTATCGCGCATCGAACCGGCCGCTCGCCGCGCCAAAACCTCAAGAGCCTCCGGCTCGGCCTCGACGCCCTCGGCCTGAACGATTTGTGCAAGCCGTTGGTGGATCGACCGCGTTAAAATGCCCGCGAAATCAAACCGCTGACACCGCGACAGAATCGTGATCGGAATCTTCGTCGCTTCCGTCGTGCAGAAGATGAATTTCACATGCTCGGGCGGTTCTTCCAGCGTTTTCAGCAAGGCATTGAACGCCTCGCGCGTCAGCATGTGAACTTCGTCGATAATATAGATTTTGTAGTGCGATCGGCTCGGCCGCACGCCCGCGTTTTGACGTAACTGACGAATTTCGTCGATGCCGCGATTGCTGGCGCCGTCGATTTCCAACACATCCACGTCTTCGCCGGTGCTAATGCTGCGGCATATATCGCATTCATTGCATGGAACCGGCGTAGGCCCCTTCACGCAATTCAACGCCTTGGCCAAGATTCGGGCCGCCGACGTTTTCCCTACCCCGCGCGCGCCGGTAAAAAGATACGCATGGCCCACGCGATTGGTCGAAATCGCATTCGCCAACGCCTGTGCAACATGCTCCTGCCCGATCAATTCACCAAAAACCTGCGGCCGATAACGCCGTGCAACAACCACATACTGATGTGCTGCAACGTTTGACGAGGGCGAGACTTCGGC
>CAZNMP010000112.1:0-8170 GCA_964573875.1 uncultured Planctomycetaceae bacterium
CGTCGGGCTTACACGGATGGATATCTTCAATCGGGCATACTCACAACTGTACGACCTCTTCCGGTCCATGACGCCCGGCGCGAGGCTCACCTCGGGATTGCTGCTGATCGTCGTGCTGTTAAGTGCTGGTTACCTCTTTACCCACCAAGACGTCGCGCCGGAAATCGATCTGATGCACGGTGTTCCTGTGGCCGTCGGACAACTGCCGACGATGGAAGCCGCCTTTGCCAAAGCCAATCTAAAAGGCTATGAAGTGCGAGGATCGTCGATCTATGTGCCCCGGGGCCAAGAGCAAATTTTCATGGCGGCGCTGGCCGATGCTCGAGCGCTGCCGCCAAACATCGGTGAGGCCCTGAGTGAAGCCATCAGCGCCAGCACGCCTTTTGAGCCCAGCACTAAAAGTGCCGATCGCATGAAAATTGCACGCCAGATCGAATTGTCGCGCATCATCCGTTCGATGTCTGGCATTGAAAACGCCTATGTCCTCTACGACGTAGACGCCAAGGTCGGCCCCTGGAATCGCGAGAAACTGATCACGGCCACGGTCTGTGTTAAACCGGTAGGCGCGGAACAACTCGAAGAATCGCGCGTTTCGGCCATTCGCCATTTAGTGGCTGGCGCCATTGCCGGCATGAAGCCGGAAAACGTCACTGTTTCCGACCTCAACGGCCGCACTCGCTACGGCAATTCCGAGGACGTCGGCAGCGGCGAAAATCGTTACCTTTCTTTGAAACGGACCTACGAGCAGGATCTGAAAGCCAAAATCCTCAATGCCTTGCCCTTTATTCCCGGCGTTACCGTGGAATTAAGCGTGGCGTTGGACCGCGAATCCGTTGCACCGATCAAGCAAAACAAACGCATCGTCCGCAAAAAACAACACAACACTGGCAATTCCGCGGAGAAAGAAAAACAAACTGCCCACACCGAGACGCCCGTGCAACAGCCGAATGCCCCTTCGATTTTGAACAGCCTGCTGAACGGCGACGGCAAAGACAAGGATGACGAGCCCGAAACCACCGAGGATTCCGATCGTGTCGCCGAGGGGCAATCAGAACCGACCGACGCCGGCCTGAAGCCGGTTCTGGCCACGGTATCCATCGGCGTGCCTATGAGCTATTTCAAAAAAGTCTGGCAGGAACGTAATCCCGTTGAGCCCGGCCGAACTCCCCGCACGCCGAATCAAGCGGCCCTGGATCAAATCCGCAGCGAAGAAACCGCGATGATCCAAAAACACGTGGCCCAACTGCTTCCTTCACCCAACGGTGCCGCCAAGGCGGCCGAGTTGGTCACAGTTACGCCCTTCCAAGACATTGCCGTTCAAGAACCATCCGCCCCGGACTTCAGCAAAGAGATTCTCAACTGGATTCGCCAATCTTGGGCCCTTCTGGCCGTCGTCGGCCTTGGATTGGCAAGCCTTGTGACATTGCGATCCATGGTCCATCGCAGCCCGGCAATGATCGAAGCCAAAACGTCGCTCCACGGCGACGCGAATGCCGCCGACGAGCCGTCGCCCATTCCTTCGCCTCATGCACGGCGTTTTCGGAATAATACACCAACCTATCGCGACGAGCTTTCCGAACTGGTCGAGGACGATCCGGATACGGCCGCCAATGTATTGCGAAGCTGGATTGGACACACGGGCTGAATTATTAAATCATGATGATGCGATTCAACAACCAGCGTCCGTGGGGTATCCGCAAGGCTGCAATCCTAGTGGCCAGTCTTGACGAACCCACCGCGAACCTTTTGCTAGACCAGCTAAGCACCGAATGCGCCGATTTGGTCCGCGAGGCGGTATTGGACATTGAAGAAATGGACGCCGAGGAGCGGCGCGCAGTAATCGAGGAGTTTCGCCGCATCGAGGCGCTCGTGCCCGATCCCTGTCCGCCCGGCATTGAATTGGACAGCCTGCCCACATGTCCGATGGGCCAGCTTACTTCCATTGAGAATGAGATTCCAATCGCAGCCGAAACAATCGAATTCACGTCGGCTGAAGCTACCCAGCCCTTCGCATTTCTCCATTCTGTCCAAAACGAGCAACTCTCGGAACTTTTAACTCCCGAGCGACCCCAAACCATCGCCCTGGTTCTTTCGCACTTGTCGCCGGAACAAGCCGGCGAGGTGCTGCTGCAATTTACCCCGTCGCTGCAAGTTGAAATCGTTCGCCGCCTCGTCGACCGAGAAAACACCGATCCCGAAACCGTGCGGGAAGTGGAACAAGCGTTAGAGATCCGCCTGCAACGACAATCGATTGCTCAACACGAGCGATCCGCCGGCCCCCGGGCCGTTGCCCGGATCTTGGCCTCCTGCAACAATCGCGTGGTCGAGGGCATTATGACCAATTTGGCCGCCTACGATCGCCCCCTGGCCGAGCGGCTCGGATGCAAAACCCTGGAATTTGGCCTTTGATGATTTCAGGGAAAAGAATACCCTATTGGCGTTTGTGTCGCCCATAAACCGATGCCGACCGAGGGAAGGCCGGAAGCTGGAACAACTGTTGGCCAGCCGGTTTATGATCCAAGCAAATGCTAATAATGTTTCTTTATGGCCACTATCATCCGACTCGCTGATCCGCCGCACAACCGCCGCGCCGAAACATTAAACTTCGACGACCTTGCGGCCCAAGCCAACCGCTACCTTGGCGATGTGAAGACCGAGGCCGATCGGATCATCGCGGAAGCCAAAGAACAAGCCGACGCGATTCGTCAGCAGGCGGCCCAAGAAGGCGCTCAAGCGGCGATCCAAGCCGTCGAGCAAATGGTAGGCGAAAAAATGGCGCCGGCCCTGTTGGCGCTCACCCAAGCCGGAACCGAGCTCCGTCACGCCAAGCAAGAGTGGCTTGCGCATTGGGAATCGAGCGCCGTTCATTTGGCCGCCGCCATGGCCGGCCGAATCGTTCGCGGCGAATTGAGCCGAAAACCCGAGATCGCCCTTACGCTGGTCCGCGAAGCGTTGGAATTGGCCGCCGGCAGCCAGGGCATTCGTTTGCGGCTTCATCCGGAAGACTACAAACTGCTAGGAACGCAAGTCCAAACCTTGATCGACACCATGTCGTCGATCGGCGACGCCGAAGTAACGGCCGACCCCGCCGTTAGTCGCGGCGGCTGCCGTGTCGAAACGCGATTCGGCACTATCGACCAGCAATTCGAGACGCAACTAAAACGAATCGAAGAAGAATTAATTCCCTGACCCCCGATGTCTGCGCCATGTCCTGTCTTGCCGAACAGCTCGATTGCATCATGCCGACCGCCTTGACCGGCAGCGTTGCGCAAACGATTGGCACGACCATTGCCGCGGCAGGCTTTCCGGCGCCTGTGGGAGCCTTGGCCGAGATCCGGCGTCAATCCGGCCAGCCCCTGTTGGCTGAAGTCGTCGGGTTTCGCGACGACCTCACCGTGCTTTATCCTCTGAGCGACCTCGGCGGCGTGCGGCGCGGCAACCATGTGCGTTTAATTCGCACGACGCGGTGGCTGCGCGTGGGCGAAGAACTCCTGGGACGCGTGATCGACGCCGAGGGCAATGCCATTGATGGCAAACCCCAGCCCGCCTTGAGCGACCGCACTTCGCTCAACCGTTTGCCGCCCGACGCCTGCACCCGGCCTCGGATCGACGAACCGCTGACAACCGGCGTTCGCGCCATCGACGGCCTCCTTTGCTGCGGCAAGGGCCAGCGCATGGGCATCTTCTCCGGTTCCGGCGTCGGCAAAAGCGTCTTGCTGGGAATGATGGCCCGCTATACTTCGGCCGATGTGATCGTGATTGCCTTGATCGGCGAGCGAGGCCGCGAAGTCAACCAATTCATCGAGCGCGATCTTGGCCCCGAGGGACTTGCCAAGAGCGTCGTCGTTACGGCCACCAGCAATCAACCCGCCTTGCTGCGCACACAGGCTGCTCTCACCGCCACGGCCATCGCTGAATACTTTCGCGACCAAGGCAAAGACGTCCTTCTGCTGATGGATTCGCTTACGCGGTTTGCCTTGGCACAACGCGAAATCGGCCTTGCCGCCGGCGAGCCTCCTACGACGCGAGGCTTCACGCCCTCGGTCTTCGCCATGTTGCCGAAACTGGTCGAACGCGCGGGCCGTAGTCCCAGTGGCAGCATCACCGCATTCTACTCGGTGCTGGTCGAAGCCGACGATCCGAACGAACCGATTTGCGATACCGTCCGCGGTCTGCTGGACGGCCACACGTGGCTTTCGCGCAAACTCAGCTCGCGGGGCCACTATCCGGCCATCGACATCCTCGAAAGCATCAGCCGCTTGATGCCCGACGTGACCGATGACGAACATCGCCAGGCGACCTACGCCATTCGTGACTTGCTTGGGGCCTATCGCGATCATCAAGACTTGATCTCCATCGGTGCGTACCGCCGGGGCAGCAATAAAACAGTGGATGCCGCCATCGATATGCAAGAACGCATCCATCGTTATCTGCGGCAACCCGTCGAAGAATCGGCCACGTTGCTCGACGCCCGAGCAGGGCTGATCGAGCTTTACCGCGAATATCGTGAGCGATTAGGAGAATAACCAACGATGCCGCAGTTCCGTTTCCGATTGGCCAACCTGCTCCGGCTCCGCGAGGCTGCTCGCGACGAACGCCGCGTGCATTTGGCCGATGCCCACCGGAACGATGCGGAACTTCAGCGGCGACAAAAACAAACGACAACGGAATTGCTGAAACTACAGGAGGAGTATCGCACCGCGGCCGGTCCCGGGGCCGTTGATATTCCGCGGCTTATGGAAGGCGATCAATACGCCGTAAAGCTGCGGTTGCGCGAAGAGGAACTCGGACGGCAACGCCAAGCATTGTCCGCAGAAATCGAGCTTCGCCGACAAGACTTGATCGAAGCCGATCGCGATGTGCGATCGCTCGAAATACTCCGCGACAACCAGTCACAAGCCTTTCGCCAAGAAGAAGGACGACAAGAAGGCAAACGGCTCGATGAAGCCGCACTACGAACCGTGAGAACATAAATCGTAAGTTGTAAGGCGGGGCAGGTGAAGCGATCCCCGCCAAGTTTCACTTGCAATCAAGTTCAGGAATGACTGCATGATGCTAACCGAACAAACCGTCCATCCGCAGACCCTCGAACAGCCTTGGGCCTCCACGCCTCTGCCGCCGGTTGTCAACGAACTGCCGCGCAACACAAAGCGGATCCAATGGGACGAGCTCGACGGCGAACCCGCATTAACGCAACATGCCGACGCCGAAGCGGCACCGCCCAGCGAGACGCTCGATCTGCGCGTCGAACTCGGACGAACTCGCATCGACTGGGACGAAATCGATAAATTGCGAGAAGGAACACTGCTTCCCTTGGACAATGCCGCTGCTGAACCCGTCGATATTTACGCCGGCGGACACCTCATCGCGCGCGGCGAAGTTTTGGCCCTCGACGGCAGTCTCGGCATCCGCGTGGTCGAAGTGCTTTCTTAAAGAAAACAAATGACAATGTCCGCACAATGGATTGAATGACGGCCATGCGTTTACCGACACGAATTTTGGGATTGATTCTCTTGGCGGCCTGTCCTTCCGGATTGCCGGCCCAGACGGTTCCCTGGCCTGACGCTGCTTCGTCGAACAATCCGATCACGCCCGCCGCGTATCAACAGCCCGTGGATTCGCCTGAACAAATCCACGCGGAATCTCAGCCAAACCAGGCCGCCGCGGCGCCACTGCCGCTTAAGCCGCACGATGCAACCGGCGATGCAACTCCCAACAAACGCCCCGGCAGCCTGTCGTCGTTCCTGACCGTCGGCGGCAGTTTGGCCGTGGTCCTGGGAATTTTCTTCGGCATCGTGTGGCTTCTTCGCCGCGCATCACCGGGCCGGGTCGCCTTGCTGCCAAGCGAAGCCTACGAAATTCTCGGCCGCGCCCCGCTGGCCAACCATCATCAAGCACATCTGATCCGCTGCGGCAACAAGCTGTTGTTGATTTGCGTGACTGCCGCCGGCGCGGAAACTTTGACCGAAATCACCGATTCCGCCGAAGTTGAACGCATGTCGGCTTTGTGCCGTCATGCACAACCTGGCAGCCCGACGCTTTCCTTTCGCCAGGTATTCCAACAAGCGGAGAAACGCCATGAATAGCCGCCTGCTGCGAATACTGTTGTTGTTCGTATGTCTTTGCTTCGCCGATAATGCGTTGGCCGAAGAGGCTCCGGCCCCTGCCAGCAATCAGCCGATTACGATGGGGCTTCCTGAAGGATTGACCGCCGGTCCCAAGGGCTGGACAAGCCCCGAGGGACTCGGCTCGACGATTCAAGTGATGCTGCTTTTGTCCGTTCTGAGCCTTGCCCCGGCTGCGCTGCTGATGACCACCTGTTTCGTGCGGATCGTGGTCGTCTTGAGTTTATTGCGGCAAGCCATCGGCACGCAAAATATGCCGCCTACCCAGGTGATCACGACACTCGCGCTCTTCCTCACGCTTTTCATCATGACTCCCGTGTGGAAGCAGGTCTACGACGATGCCGTCGTGCCTTATACGCAGCACAAGATCGGCATGGACCAAGCATGGAACGCCGGCGTGAAGCCGATCCGCCGTTTCATGAGCATGCAGATCGAACGCACGCAAAACACCGAAGACGTGTGGCTTTTCATGAGCTATTTGCCCAACCGGCCCGCCCCGGCCAGCTACGACGACGTGCCGCTCCAAGTTCTATTGCCGGCCTTCATGCTCAGCGAACTGAAAACCGCATTTTTGATCGGATTCCAAATCTATCTGCCGTTCCTGATCCTCGATATGGTCGTTGCCAGCGTCATGGTGTCGATGGGCATGTTAATGCTTCCGCCGGTGCTCATCTCGCTTCCCTTCAAGCTGTTGCTGTTCGTACTGGTTGACGGCTGGCACCTCGTCGTCGAAATGTTAATCCAAAGTTTCCAACCGTTTACATAAGAAACGGGATGAAGTATCAAGGATTAGTCTTTCCTGTCTAATCCCTAATCCCTAATCCCTAATCCCTGCTTATGGATCCTCAACAAGCCATTGATCTCGGTCGCGAAGCGCTCTGGACGATGCTGCTCGTCGGCTCGCCGGTCTTAGTGGCCGGCATGATCGTCGGAATCGTCGTCAGTTTGTTCCAAGCGCTAACGCAGATCCAAGAACAAACGGTGGTCTTCGTGCCGAAACTCATCGTCATGCTCCTGGTTCTGAGCATTACGTTGCCTTGGTTGATCGCCCAGATGGTGCAATACACCGGCAACTTGATTTCCGGCATACCGGGACGCTTTTGATCAGGGATGAACCAACATCATGAGCGAAGCCAAGTTCATCCTGTTCACGTTTGTGCTTTCCCGGGTGGCCGGACTGATGTTGACCGCCCCGGTCTATGGCACCAGCGACGTTCCCATGCGGATTCGCTCGATACTGGCCGTTGCCCTGACGCTACTGATCGTTCCCTCGCAATGGAACGCGACGATTGGAATGCCGGGCAGTTCGATCGACTATCTTCTGCTGCTCGGCGCCGAAGCCTTGATCGGCGCCTGCTTGGGCCTCGGCGTTTTAATTCTCATTCACGGCATGACGCTGGCCGGTGAACTCGTGGGGCAAGCCGCTGGGCTAAACGTAGCCGATGTGTTCGATCCCACGCTCAACGAAAATGTCCCGCTTTTCTCACGGCTCCTGTTTCTCGTCACCATTGCCGTGTTCGTTTGCCTCGGTGGACATCGCATGGTCATGGCCGGGCTCCTCGATACATTTCGCACGATCCCCTTGGGCAGCGGAACCTTTCCCCAATCATTGGCATCCGGTTTTGTAACGTTGGTGAGCCAAAGCTTTTCGCTCGGCGTCCGTGCAGCCGCGCCGGCCGTGACGGCGTTGATGCTGGCCACCTTGATCCTCGGTCTCGTCGGCCGCACCTTGCCGCAACTGAACATTTTAAGCGTCGGCTTCGGGCTAAACGCCATGTTGGCCTTTGCCGCATTGGCTCTAACCCTCGGCACAGGCGTTTGGGCGTTCCAAGATCAAATTCAGCCCGCATTAGAGACGATCTTCGATGCCCTCCAAGTTCCCCTACAAAAACAATGGCTCTCGTGAAGAAGCTATCAGTGTTCAGCATTCAGCACTCAGCACTCAGCTTATGATCCTCAAAACTTCGTTTTCTAATTCCTAGCCCCTAGCCCCTATACATGGCCGACTACGCCGGTGAAAAATCGCTGGAGCCGACCCCGCATCG
>CAZNMP010000113.1:0-8155 GCA_964573875.1 uncultured Planctomycetaceae bacterium
CACGCGGCAAGCACGCTGGGTAATGTCGCCGATATTTGTCTGCGGCTCGGTCGCCAGTTGAAATGGGATCCGACGCAGGATCGTTTTGTCGAGCAGGAGACGGCATACGAGATGCTGTCGCGTCCCAACCGCAGCCCTTGGACAATTTAGCGTTGGAACACAGGCATATAGGGTACGATAAGCAAAGCAAGCCCCGCTGAAGACAGCGCACTAAGTACTCTTTACTGAATACTGAATACTGATTACTGATTACTGATTAACAAAATAGTTCCCCCTCCGTCAAGGATAAATAGCCATGCTACGCATAATTGGATTTTCGCTGTTGCTATCTTTGGTGCTGATGCCAACGTTGCCGGCAATAGCCGCTGAGATGTCGGCCGATGAGGTATGGAAGGCCTTGCCGACATACCAGTACGGACAGGACATGTCCGCTCTGCTGGCAATGGACCGCGAAGTGATCAAAGCGATGGCCACTCCGGTTACCCGATCGGCCTGTGCCGCGCGATTGGCTGCATTGCTGGAAGCTCCGAACACTACGCCCGCGGCGAAGCAATATATTTGCTGCCAGCTACGGCAGGTGGGCACGTCGGCCGAAGTGGCAATCCTAACGCGAATGTTGGCAAAACCGGAAACCTCGCAAATGGCGAGGTATGCCTTAGAAGCTGTCCCCGGCGAGCAATCCCTCGCGGCTTTGCGGGCCGCACTCGATACTTTGCAAGGCGATTTGCTGATCGGCACAATCAATTCGATTGCCGCGCGGAAGGATGTTCAATCGGTGCGAAAAATGAAGGAACTTGCCGGAGCCAAGGACGCTAAAATTGCGGCCGCGGCGTTGTGGGCGCTCGGCAACATCGCCAATCCCGAAGCAATCGCCTTTGTGGAGCAACAAACAGCTAAAGCTGCCAATCCGATGCCTTTGGCCTCTGCGATTCCTTTGTTGCGATGTGCCGAGGCCTTGGCCGCCGCGAGTAAGGTAGAACAATCGCAAGCGATTTACGCAAAACTATCCGAGGCAGGGCAACCGACGGGCGTGCGGCGTGCTGCATTCCTTGTTTCGCTCAAATCTCATAAAGCCCAAACGGAAACGATTTTGGCGTGGATCAGCAGCGAGGATGCCGACCAACGTGTTGTGGCGGCGGAACGTCTGGCGGCATTGCCCGAGGCCGAACTCGATCGTCTTGCAGGTAAGTTGGCCGACTTGCCCGACGCCAGTCAGTTGGGTTTGATGGAAGTGTTGGCAAAACGCAAAGGTAAGGCTGTGTTGCCGATGGTGTTGTCGGCCGTTCGTAGCGATAAGCCCGAGATGCAATTGGTAGGTGTTCGCCTACTGGGACAAATCGGCGATGAATCGAACATCGCCTTGTTGGTGGATCTTCTGGCTAAGGGTGGAAAAGTTGCCGAAGCCGCCCAAAAATCGCTCGAACGGCTTCCACGTGAAACCGTAGTCAAAGCGATGTTGGCTGCACTCGCGAATCGGCCGGAAATTCGCAATTCGGCGTTCGTTGTGTTGACGGATCTGAAATGTTACGAAGCGATCGATCCTATCTTGGCCATTGCCGCTCAAAAGGATCCGAAAATTTATGAGCCTGCTCTCGCTGCATTGCAAGGCATTAGTGATCCTGATGATGCAGATATTTCGCGATTGGTGAAACTGTTGCTAACGGTTGACGGGCAACAGCGCGAAGCCGTGGAACGCACGATTTTTCTGGTTTGTGAAAAATCGCCGGAGGCCGCCGGCCGTGTGAAGCCGGTCATGACGGCATTGGCCAAAGTGGACGCTGCGGAATTGCCGAAATATCTGCCGCTACTCGGCCGTTTTGGCGGAGCTGAAATCATGAAGATGATTGACGCATCGTTGAAAAGCGAAAACCCGGAAGTTAAGACGGCGGCCATGCGGGCTTTGTGCAATTGGCCCACCGCCGATGTGGCCGATCGGCTTTGGACGATTGCCAACGGCGACAATCCGCAGTTCCATTCATGGGCATTTCATGCCTACGTCCGCGTTGTGACGTTGAAAAGCGACCGCCCCGAGGCGGAGACGCTGGCCCTCCTGCAAAAAGCCATGAAGGCGGCCAAGAACACGGAAGAACAACAATGGGTATTGCAACGGGCATCGACTGTCCGCACCTTGGACGCGGTGAACTGGATCGCTGGCTATTTGGACAATCCGAATTTGAGCCAAACAGCGTGCAGGTCTATCGTCGATCTCGCACACCACCGTTTCCTGCGTCATCCGAACATGGACCGTTTTGGGCCGTTGTTGGAGAAGGTCAGCGGCATCAGCAAGGATCCGGCCGTAGTGGCGCGGGCGAAGAAATATCGCTTGGGACTATAGGGATTTAATCCGCACGACCTCGACCGGTCGAACCGTCCAAGCGTGCCCAGAAGGGATGCTGACGGTCGCCGCGCGTGCGAACGTCTTCCATCAAGACTCGCATGTCCGGACGTATGATTTGATCGGGGTTGTTCAATCGCCGACCGTTGGCGGTTACCGTCGAGCGGAGCTTGAAATCGATCATTTTGGGCGAAAGCCACACGGTCACCTGGCTGGTTCCCGTGCGGATATTGATGCCGTTTTTGTTGTTGATCGAAGCTTTGATCTGCACCGGCTGCGAACCTTTGGGCGGCGGCCAACTGCCGGGATCGACGGCCGAACGCGGCGGCAGTCCCTCGACCTCGACCCACCAGAAAAAGTTATCCCAGGTGCGCATCGTTTCGCAAGTAAATTCGCGCGGGTAGAAATCGCGGCGGAATCGGCCCATCCAGTCGAATATACGCAATATCTCGTCGTAGAAATCCTCGTGGCCGCGGCCCAGATATTCGACCACGGTCGTGTTGAACCCACGACGCAAATAGCGATCCAAGTCGAGCGCGTTTTTGGTTAATTTGGCGCTGTCTAACTCGCCGGCCACGACGTAGAACGGCACATAGCGGGCGTTTTCCCAGTAGAGTTCGCAGTAGCGGTCGGATTGGGCCACGATCGGAATCACACCGGCCCAAAGATCGGGATGGGCGAGCCCGATATCCCACACGGCATCGCCGCCTATGGAATGGCCCGAGAGAAACACGCGGTCGGTATCGATGGAAAATCGCCGGCAAGCGTCGCGCAACGAATTCAGCACGGCGGCATGTTCGCGCGCGGAATAGCCGTAGCTTTTTTGATGTTCTTCGGTCCAGACCGGTGCAATTACAATATAGCCGTAACGTGCGGCCTGGCCCGTGCGCTCGCCTTTTTTGTTTCTGGCTCCCGCCCACCAATCGATCTGCTGCTCGGCCGTGGTCACGGCGGCGTTGAGCGTAACAATCGTGGGATACAAACGATGCGGATCATAATCCGGCGGAAGCTGGAGGTAATACGTGATGGGCGCCCCTTTGGCTACGCCCTGCACTTCCAGTTCGTAATAGCCAGGCTGCTCCGGTTCCGGCGTATCGACCGGCGGTTTCATGTGGGCCAGAATATCGGCCACCATCGGCAACTCGCCGCCCGATTCCTGTTTGATGTAGTTGAAGAATTTTTCACGGTTGGGGGAAGACGTTTCGTTGAGATATTCGCGAATCATGCCGCGAACTTTAAAGGCGGAAATCGCGGTGGCCAGTTTTGTCGTCGCTGCGTCCGCGCCCAACAGCCAGCCGCTAATGGCCAACGCGATCTTATCGGCATCCGGCGTTTTCGGGTCATCGGCATTTTGCAGGAACGCCGCCATCCGGTCGAGCGTGTTGGGACCGATCTCGGCGGCGATTTCTTCGAGAATAGGTTTGAGGTTTTCACGATGGATCGTATCTTCAAGCTTTTCGGCCAGTTTTTTCAGATGTTTGATGACATCTTTACGGCGCGTTTCGCGGGTCTCGTAGTCTTGGATCATCTCGCGAACGCCTTGCAGTATCTCTCCGCCCACATCCTCGGCGGGAAATTGCTTCAGTGTCTTGAAGACCAACTGGTGTTGGCCGGCATCGTGACGCAGTTTCAATTCCTTAAGAAGCCGCTGCGCGGAAAGCTGCTTGATCGCCCTCAACGACGGTTCCAGTTGTTTCTTCAGGTCGGCATTGTTGGATTTCGAGGCAATCAGCTTTTCGAGGATCTGTTTGGCTTCTTCGTAGCGTTCGCATTGCAGATAGAACCGGGCGATTTTTTTGTAGCCTTCCGGATCTTTCGGGTCAATTTGCTTGAGCAGGATTTTTTGCAAGGTATCAGCCGGGATAGAGCTTGTGGCCATCCGCATATCCCAGACCTGCGAGATGCCCTCCACCTTGGTCCATTGGGGCGTCAACTCGGTGATGCCTTGGATCACATCGAGCGGTCCTCGGCCCATAGCCATCGTAAAGATGCGGCGTCCGAATTCGTCGAAAGGCGAAACTCGCAGCGGTTGCCCAACGGTTTTGATCGAAGAGCCCGCCCGCATCACGCGCTGACGGATGGCGAACTTTTCTTCAACTTGACGACCTGCTTCTTGGCGAACTTCACGGACCAATCGATCCGAGAAAAATGTGCGTCGCAATTCGTCATCAAGGAAAGAAATCAATTGCAATGCGTTGCCGCCGTCGGGTTGGTTGGGCTGGGGTGAGTCGGCCAAACTGGCCACCTTGCCAAGTTTGCCTTGTAATAGGCGGCCGTCTTTCAAGACGATTTCGGTGGCCCCGACCAGCGAGGAAAAAACAATAGTCCCCAATAGGATTCCGAATAGGATGCAAGCGAATCCAGGATGGGCCGTCGTGCCGACGGCAGCTAAACGGCGAATTGTGATGCCCAGGACTGTAAAAGGGGTTGTGGGACGGTCGGTCGGGTGTCGCATAACACGATTCTCTTCTGTGTCCAGTCTACAAGCGTACTTCATTGTCGGCTTTCATAACAAGGAATACAACTGTATGCCATGAAGCGTTGGTATCTTGACAAAACTCTTCCGGTCCGCAAAATTGGGAAAACTGGAAGAAATAGAACATGCATCAGCCGATTATCCCTTCTCGAATCCTTCTCGCACTCCTTGTTGGTGCGTTATTGCTGCCTGTCACGATCTGCGTGGTTCTTGGCATTGCATCACTACTGGGGGCAATGGGTGACTCTGCGGGTGGGTGCATTTTGCAGCGGATCGCCCTCGGCGGCGGCATTCTTTGGGTTATCAATCTCGTCTCCCTTGTCGTGCTGTTGGCAATTGGTACACTCCGAGGACCGGGCGAACCGGACGATATGGAGTAGTGTCTGCTAAGACGACGGCCCGCGAATTTGTCCGGCTTGCAGAAGTACCAGCTAACCGTGCTGCATCATGGCTTTTCGCTAGGTGAATCTCTTTTATTGGAATCATTCATGGCCAAACAACGCCTGTTGACCCCCGGCCCCACCGAAGTGCCTGAAAGTGCTTTGTTGAGCATGGCAAGGCAAGTGACGCATCACCGAACGCCTGAATTTCGCGGCTTGCTGACCGAGGTGTTTACAGGGCTTAAAGCTGTTTTCGCCACGCAAAACGATGTTCTTGTTTTAACGAGTTCCGGCACGGGGGCGATGGAAGCCGCCGTGGTAAATCTAGTCCCTCGCGGCGGGAAGGCAATCGTTCTGGAGTCGGGCAAATTTGCCGAACGGTGGCGCAAAATCTGCGAAACCTTCGGAATCCAAGTCATACGTTACGAGGTGCCCTGGGGCGAAGCTTTTGAGGCTGCCCATGTTGCCAAGCTCTTGGAAGAACATCCCGACGCAGCGGCCGTGTTCTGTACGTTGTTGGAAACGAGCACGGGCGTAGGGCACGACATTGAGGCCATCGGGCGGGTTGTGGGGCCTAGCAAAGCGTTGTTGGTCGTCGATGGCATCAGTGGGGTGGGCGTCATGGAATGTCGGACCGACACATGGGGGATTGATGTGTTGGCCGTGGGGGCTCAAAAAGCGTTGATGACGCCGCCCGGTTTGGCCTTTTTGACAGTTAGCCCGGCCGCATGGGAGCGAATCGAGTCGATCGAGCGGCCAGCGTTTTATTTCGATTTATTGGCATATCGCAAGGCATTAAAAGATTCCGATACGCCCTATACGCCCGCCATCCCGCTGGTCAAAGCATTGGCCGAAAGTTTGCGGACGATCCAGACCGTGGGAATGGAACAGATTTGGAAGCGCGCAAAGGTTTTGGCCCGGGCTTTTCGAGCAGGAGTCGATGCCCTGGGGTTGCGATTGGTTGCATCGCGGCCTGCCGACGGAATGACGGCCGTTTATTTTCCGGAAGGCATGGACGGCAAGCAGTTCATGGCCCGGCTACAGAATCGTTTTGGGATCAAGTTAGCCGGGGGGCAGGGACCGCTAAAGGGGCGGATTTTTCGCCTGGCTCACATGGGCGGCGTCGATGAGCTTGATATCCTTTCCAGCCTTGCAGCCATTGAGCTGGTACTTGCCGAGATGGGAAAAGACGTTAAGCTGGGATCCAGTGTTGCAGCGGCGAGCGGGGTGTTGGCTGAAGCGGAAAAAGTTAGATAATTACACTTTCGTGCCATGATCGGAACAGAGGCTTGCTGATTGGGATGCCGGCCGAATAAGTACAGGGACGAAATGAGTCCTTGGATTCAATCGTGGGGGTATAAAAGCCAATGATCGCAGCCAAAGAAGAAGCGAAAAAGCTGATCGAACAAATCCCAGATGACGCAAGCTGGGATGATATTATGTATGAGTTTTACGTCAGATCCAAAATCGAAATCGGGTTACAGGAAATTGATACCGGCAAGGTGATATCTCAAGAGGAAATCGAGAAAAGGTTCTGCTCCGAATGAAAGTCGAATGGAGTGAGTCGGCGTCTTCGGATTTGGAGGCGATTCGAGCCTACATCGCCCGCGATTCCAGATATTATGCCGCAAGCTTCATTCGGCATATTGTTGAATCAACACGATTGTTGGGGGAATTTCCCGATCTAGGACAAGTGGTGCGTGAATTTGATAAACGAATAGTACGTGAAAAGGTGCTACGAAATTATCGAATTCTTTACGAAATACAGAAAAACCGCGTTGTAATTATTGCCATTGTTCATGCGGCCAGAAATTTGGATTCAATAGCTTTGCCAGAAAGGAACTAATTACAGTTATGGCCAAGATTCTTGTTCTCGACGAATTGTCCCCGGACGGTCTTAATCTTTTGGAATCGGCCGGTAATTTGGAAGTCGAGGTCCGAACCGGCTTGAAAGGCGACGACTTGCATAATGCTTTACTCGAGGCCGATGGCGCGATCTGTCGTAGCGGCGTGAAAATTACGGCCGACATACTAAAGGGCAACACACGACTCCGCGCAATTGCTCGGGCCGGCGTCGGCGTCGATAACATCGACACCCAGGCCGCTACCCGTCAGGGCATCGTCGTGATGAACACGCCCGGCGGCAATACGCTCTCGACAGCCGAGCAAACCATTGCCTTGTTGTTGGGCTTGTCGCGTAATATCGCGGTGGCCAATCAGAGCTTGGTCGAGGGGCGTTGGGACCGCAAAAAATTCATGGGCACCCAAGTTGCCGGTAAAACTTTGGGTATTGTGGGCCTCGGACGCATCGGCCAGGCAGTGGCCGTGCGTGCCCGCGGGTTGGAAATGCGCGTTCTGGGCTACGACCCCTACTTGCCGGCCGCCAGGGCCCAGGAATTGGGTGTTGAAACGGTCGAGACGGTCGACGAAATGCTTCCTTTGGTCGATTATCTAACGGTCCATACTCCCTTGAACGATGCCACTCGCAATTTGATCAGCACGAAACAAGTGGCGATGCTTAAGAAGGGCGTTCGGTTGATCAACTGTGCTCGCGGCGGCATTTACGACGAGGCGGCATTGATCGAAGGTCTCAAGAGCGGGCAAATCGCCGGCGTGGCACTCGATGTTTACTCGGAAGAGCCATGCACGAAGAACCCGCTGTTCGGAATGCCCGGCGTTCTTTGCACCCCGCACTTGGGCGCCAGCACCGAAGAAGCTCAAACCAACGTCGCGGTGGAAGCTGCGGAGCTTTTGATCGACTTCTTCACGACCGGGGCGATCAAGCAATCGGTCAATATGTCGCCTTTAGATCCCAAGACGCTGGCCGAGATGCGCGGTTATCTCAACGTGGCCTATCGCTTGGGACTTCTGTTGTCCCAGGTCGATCACAACCCGCCGACAAGCTGCCGGTTAAGCTACAAGGGCGAAGTGGCCAAAAAGCATACCCGTCTGTTGTCGTCGGCT
>CAZNMP010000114.1:0-8105 GCA_964573875.1 uncultured Planctomycetaceae bacterium
TCTACGGCTCGCAGCGATTATTAACCCTCATCGGCTCCGACATCCCCCGCATACGCCCGCTCGGCCGCCGCATTCTCGACGATGTCAAACAATTTGTCGGCTTCCGTCCCCAAAGCGACGACATGTGCCTGACCTGCTTCGGCCGCGTGAAAGTCGATTAAGTGATTGAAGGCCCCAACATCCGTAGGGCGGGTCAAGCTTTAGCGATGGCCCGCCATCAAGTGCTACTTCCGATACTTCTCTACGTTTTCCTTCGTCACCTCTTGGAAAGGCAGGAAAACCTGTTTTTCGTAAGGCTGTTTCTTAACGATCTTGACGGCCGTTTCCACCGCTCCGCCGCCTTGGCCGACCGCGTCTTGAAACACCGTGGCGTCCAGCCGGCCGTCATGCACCGCCAGCAAAGCATCGGCAATCGCATCGACGCTCGCCACGACGACCTTGTCTTTTAGCTTGGCCTGCTCCAAGGCAATCAGCGAGCCCATGCCCATCTCGTCGTTCTGTGCAAACACGGCGTTGATTTTGTCGCCATAGGATTGAATCCAGTTTTCCATCAGCGTCATCGCCTTCGCGCGGTCCCATTCGGCCGTCTGATCGGCCAGCAGTTTCAAGCCGGGATATTCCGCCAAGACCGCCTTGGCGCCGCGCTCGCGACGAATCTGCGCTGCCTGGCCCATGAATCCATGCATCATCAAAACATTACCCTTGCCGCCCAACCGCTTGGCGATATAAAGCATGGCAATCCGCGCCGATTCCTCATCCTTCGATCCGACAAAGGCCGTCGGCTCCGACCGCGTTTCGGAATTGACATTGATGATCGGAATGCCGGCCGCCAGCGCCTTATCGACGGCCGGTGAACTGGCCTCGCTCTCGCAAGGATTCAAAATAATCGCATCGACCTTCTGTGCAATAAAACTTTCCACCTGCTGGATCTGTTTTTCCGCGCTGCGCTGTGCGTCGTTCACGATCAACATAACGCCCAATTCCGCGGCCTTGGCCTCCATCGCCTTGTCGAGCATCACGATAAACTCGCTCGACAGGTTCAACAGTGAAACGCCGATCACGATTTTCTTCTGACCGTCGGGCTGCTTCGCTTCCGGCGATTCCTGCCAGCTGCAGCCCGCCAGCGCAAGACAAACCAACACGGCCGCAAGTTTTGCTCCAACACCGCTTATACACGCAGGGCAATTTGTTTTCACGATGATTCCTTTTGACGTTGGTCGAGCCATACCGCACCTACTATGATAATTCCTTTGACGATCTGCTGGTAGTAGGACGAGACGTTCAACAGATCGAGCCCGTTGTTAATCACGCCCATCAGAAGCGCGCCAAGCACGGTCCCGCCGACGCTGCCGACACCGCCCGAAAGACTCGTGCCACCGATCACGACGGCCGCAATGGCGTCCAACTCGTAGCCGACGCCGGCGTTCGGCTGCCCTGTCGTAACGCGCGACGCCAGCACAACGCCCGCCAAACCTGCCATCGCTCCGCAAATGGCGTAGGCGAACAGTTTGACGCCGTCAACATTGATGCCCGACGCCCTCGCCGCGTTTTCATTGCCGCCCACCGCGTAGATATAACGTCCCAACCGTATGTTCTTCAGAAAAACATACGAAACCGCCGCAATGATAAAAAACGCAAGAATCGGAATCGGGATCCCAACGACATCGCCGCCGCCCAACCACATGAACTCCTTGCTTAGATTTGAAATCGGCTTGCCGTTACATATAAGCAATGCCAACCCCCGGGCGATGGTCATCATGCCGAGCGTAACAATGAAAGGCGCCACGCGGCCTTTCGTAACGACCAGTCCGTTGGCCGTCCCACACAACGCCCCGGCTAATATGCCCATCACAATGGGCACGATCGTCGGATATTCTCCCGGATGCGCAAAACAAGCGGCCACAACACCCGCAAGCGCCACGACGGAGCCCAGCGATAGATCCACCCCGCCCGTCAAAAGCACATACGTCACGCCGACGGCCAAGATGCCGTTGATCGAAATCTGCCGCACCACGTTGATCAGATTCGTGTGGTTCAGAAATATCGGCTTGATAACTGACAACGCAACCACAATCGCCGCCAGCGCAAGCACGAGACCGTAGCGGCCCAACCATGCGCGGAGGCTGTTTGTTTTACCGGGGCATGCCATAATGCAAAACCTCTTCCTGCGTGGTTCGTCGCGGATCTAATTCCGCCGTCACCACGCCCTCGCACATAACCAATATCCGATGACTTAGCCCAAGCACCTCGGGCAATTCCGACGAAACCATGATGATCGCTTTGCCTTCCGCGGCCAGTTTGGCGATGATCGCATAAATCTCGCTCTTCGCGCCAATGTCGATCCCGCGCGTCGGCTCATCCAAGATCAACACATCCGGTTCCGTCAGCAAGGCTTTTGCCACGACGATTTTTTGCTGTGTGCCGCCGCTCAAGCTGCCGGCCGTTTGGTTCCGATCGCGCGCCTTGATCGAATAAATCCCGATCTGCTCATCGGCCGCGATGTTTTCCTTCCGACGTTCAATCCACCCCGCGCGACAGTAACGCCGCAGATTCGCCAGCGTCACGTTCTCCTTCACCGACATCATCGGCACAAGACCGTATTGCTTGCGGTCCTCGGAAACCATGCCGATGCCATGCTGGATCGCATCGCGTGGACATGCGATTTTAACAGGCTGCCCACCGATGCGGATTTCGCCTGTCTCGGCCGGTGCCAAACCGAAAATCGCGCTGACCAATTCCGTTCGCCCCGCCCCCATAAGACCCGCGATGCCAAGAATCTCACCACGACGTACTTGAAAGCTGACATCCCGGAACTTGCCTTCGCGAGTCAGACCTCGCACCTCAAGAGCTGTTTCGCCTAGGGTGGCCGAGGATTTCGGAAATTCCGCGCCCAACTCCCGCCCCACCATCAAAGCAATCAACCGTTCGCGGTCCAGATCCCGGGCGTCGTGCGTGGCCACATAACGTCCGTCGCGCAACACCGTAATCGTGTCGGCGATGCGAAATATCTCGTCCATCTTATGCGAGATGTAGACAATGGCCACCCCGCGTCGCTTTAGATCACCGATCACCTCGAACAACGCATCCACTTCGCGGTCCGAGATGGCCGAGGTCGGTTCGTCCATGATGATCACCTCGGCGTTGTGCGCCAGCGCCTTGGCGATCTCTACCGTCTGCATCTCCGAAACGCTCAGCGCTCGCATCTTGCGCGAAGGCGCTATCGCAACGCCAAGCCGTGCGAGCAATTCCTCGGCCCTGCGGTTCATCGCGCGGCGGTCCAACCAACCCGGAAACCCACACGTCGGTTCCTGGCCCAGACAGATGTTTTCAGCCACCGTTAGATCGGGGATCGGCAACAATTCCTGATGGATCATCGAGATGCCGGCCCGCAATGCTTCGTGCGGATTGCGGAACCGGACGCTTGTACCTTTAAGCAGAATATGGCCGCCATCGGGCTGGTATAGGCCGATGAGCGTTTTCATCAGCGTCGATTTGCCGGCCCCGTTTTCGCCCATCAAGGCATGCACCGAACCCGGCCGTACATCCAGACATACGTTCTCCAACGCTTTCACGCCGGGAAAGCTTTTCGATACATCTCGAATCTGAATCACACAGCCGGGTTCCATGCCGCATGCAACATAAATGCCAGCATTCCGCCTTACTTTAATTCGCCGCAATTGGCGATCACGATTTTCGCCATCGGCGTGCCCGACCGCGTGCCGAAGCTCTCCATCTTCTTCACTACGTCCATGCCTTCAACGACCGAACCGAAAACCACGTGCTTGCCGTTAAGGAAGCCCGTCGGCACCGTGCAAATGAAGAATTGCGAGCTGTTGGTGCCGGGGCCGGAGTTTGCCATGCTCACAATGCCGGGGCCCGTATGCTTGAGCGTGAAATTCTCGTCCGCAAACTTACCGCCGTAGATCGACTTGCCGCCCATGCCGTTCTTATGCGTGAAATCGCCGCCCTGGCACATGAAACCGGGAATAATGCGATGGAACGGGCAACCCTTGTACCCAAAACCCTTCTCGCCGGTGCAAAGCGCGCGGAAATTCTCCGCCGTCTTGGGCACCACGTCCGAACGCAGTTCGATCACGACCCTGCCCAGCGGCTTCCCGTCGGCCGTCATGTCAAAAAACACCTTCGGCAGCTTCGGATCCGCCGCCACGGCCAATCCCGCACTGCCCGCAACCGCCAAAGCAGCCGACGACGCCAAAAAATCACGACGCGAAATCATGAGCAATCCTCCAAGAGCTAAAAATCCTAAGACAGACGGCCCCAAGCCGTAAAAGCCTAGAGTCTACCCCCAGGCTGGGTTCTTTACAACAGCAAGATACTGCATGGGCGTAGCAATAGATTATGGCGTTTTGTCCGCAAACCGCAAAATCCACGACAGTATAGCCGGGAGCTAACAGCTCCCGGAAGGTGCGCCGATTTCCCAGCGAGTTTAGCTCCCGGAATGTGTGCGAATTGTACAACCGTTTAGCGGCCGACGGAACGTCGGCCCTTCTCCCAAACTGATGCACCGGTGGTAGCTAGCTACACAGGATACCGATGCCCGCCCCCACACACTTCACAGCTTATCCAGCTTCACCCGTTCCAACTCGCAAGGCTTTTCGGTGAACAGATTATCGCCCGACTCCGTGAAGAAACGAGCTAAGTTCTCAGTCGTATCGGTGAAAGTGTATTCCGTGGAATTCTCTTTCTTAATGCCCTTGATCTTGCCGCTCTTGATCGCTTGCTCCTTGGCTTTGCCGTCAATGATCCTAAGCGACAGCTTGTCGCCGTCCACATGATATTGGCAGATGTTGTAGAAGGGCACAACGCTCCAATCCGCTTTTTTCTCGAATTCCTCCCGCTGCTTCAGCCACGAAGCCCAAACAACGTTCAAATACTGTTTGTCGCCGAGCGTCGTCGGAAAGAGCAAAAATTCCAGCGTCTTCACCTGCCCCTGCTGGTGCGTAATCGAAACCGCCCGCATCACGCCCTTGGGAAACTTGTCGCCCGCCTGACCGACGTGATAGTAAGTCACATGGTCTTTGTCCGCTTCTTGCCAAATGCCGGCAAGCCGTTCATCCAGCTTCGCGGTCTTTGGATCAGAAAGCGGCTTCTCCGAATCAAAACAACCCGAGGCAAGAAGACACACGCTCACACCCAGAAAAAGCAACCGCTTCATGATTCGTCTCCTGTTCAATGGGTTCGCCGCCGGAACCATCCACGAACCGGCAATGGATCCATCATTCTGCGAAGGAGGATATGGCCCACGGATGATGGTCATCCTCTGAATGGTTGCCCACCATTCTATCCCAAAACAAGAAAACAAACCATCATAATTTCAGCACAGGCATTTCAGCACAGTCGCAATAACGGATTATGGTGTTTTGTCCAAAGACCGCAAAATCCACAATAGTATAGCCGGGAGCTAACAGCTCCCGGAAGGTGCGCGGATTTCCCAGCGAATTTAGCACCCGGAATGTGCGCCGATTGCACAACCGTTTAGCTCCCGGAATGTGCGCCGATTGCACAACCGTTTAGCCCCCAGCATGTGCGCCGATTGCACAACCGTTTAGCGGCCGACGGAACGTCGGCCCTTCTGCCAAGCCGCCATACCGGCAAAAGCTAAACAACTCGAAGGCTTACTTGAGCTTGAACCGTTGCACCATGGTGTTTAAGTTGGCCGCTTGGGCGCCGAGCTCCTCGCTTCCGGCTGCCATTTCTTCGCTGCTGGCGGCCGACTGCTCGGTGACGTGCGAGATATTTTGAATCGCCTGACTGACTTCATTGGCCGTCGTAGCCTGATCCATTGTTGCCTTGGCAATTTCACCGATTTTCACGGCCGTGCCTTTAACGCCCTCGATGATCTTCCACAGCGAGGCGTCCGTTTGCGCACTAAGTTCCGCGCCTTCCGTCACACGTTGGGTCGATTCCTTGATCAAGTTCGATACTTCGCGGGCTGCATGATTCGACCGCTCCGCGAGTTTCCGAACTTCGTCGGCCACCACCGCGAATCCCATCCCATGTTCGCCGGCCCGGGCTGCCTCGATCGCCGCGTTCAGGGCCAGCAAGTTCGTTTGATTCGCGATTTCCGAAATCACCTGGATGATATCGCGAATCTTCTCCGAACTCACCCGAATCAAGTTCATGGCCTCAATGGATCGTTTGACCGTCTCCCCACCTTCTTCGGCAAGTTGGTTGGTTTTGCCTGCCATTTCATCCGCTATCGCAGCGCTGTTTTTGACGGTTTCGATGGCGTTCGTAAGATCCTGAATCGATGCCATGATTTCCTCGACGCTGGCGCTCTGCGTCTGCGAACCCTGCGCCAAATCCTGTGAGCCTTCCGCCACATTGCGCGATACTTCCGTAAATTGCAGCGCGCTGTCCGATACCTGACTGATCAGGTCGGCCAAATCCGTCAGCATTTGACGAAGCCCTGCGGCCAATTCATCGACGGCCTCGTTCCCCTCGACCTCCACGGTTTTCGTAAGATCGCCCTGCGCCGCCGCTTGCACAACATCGAGCAAATGATTGACCTTTCGGCGCAGCGTCTCGGCGGTCTTCTGATCCTTCTCCATCTGCTCTCGTTGTCGCGCTTGGTCGCGCTCGGCGGTCAGTTTTTCGCGCTCGGCCGCTTTCTTGACATTCTCCATGGCGTCAGCAGTCGCCGCTACCGCTTTGTTGATGGCAACCGAAAGCCGCCCGATTTCATCCTTGGTGCCGGTGCTAGGCAGCCGTTGCGTATAATCGCCGTCGGCCACCGCCTCCATCGTCGCCACCGCTCGAATCAGCGGTTTCGTGATCCGGCCGCCCACGATAAGCGTCACCACGCCGCATAGCAACATGATCCCCAGCGCGGTGTAACCGCACCAATGCGTCAATTGGCTCAACGCGGCTGCCACCCGTGCGCGGGCGTCTTGATAGTCGTCCTCATAAGCGCCGACGCCGATCACCCAATCCCAAGGCTCGAAATAGGTGACAGCGGCCAGCTTATAGCGTGCATTCTTTTCGCCCTGGTTCCGCCAAGGGTATCGTTCAAAACTGCATTCGCCGTTCCTCATGGCAAGGGCTTTTGAAATCATCGATTGAATGAAATTATTCCCTTCAGCATCTTTGGCCTCCCAGATATTCTCGCCGTCACGCAGCCCCTTGGCAGAAATAATGTACTGGCCCTTTTGTGCGCCCGAAGCGCCAAGGATGTAAACGTAGCCCGTCTTCCCGGCAACAATATCCATAATGCCCTTGCGCAGTTCCGGAATCGCTTCCTGTTTCACCCCGACATACAACAAACCGACCACCTTTTTATGCTCGTCCATAATCGGCTTGTACGCTGCCAGATACCACGAATCGACGACAAACGCGCGGCCTACATAGGTCTCTCCCTGCATGACCGTGCTGATGATCGGATTGGGCTTGCCGTCCGGTTGTTTCGCGGGAATATAGGTTCCAATGGCCCGAGTTCCATTGCTTTGCTTGACATTGGTGCATACCCGAAGCATATCGCCAACGTTATTCATCCGCTGAAATATCGTGCAGGTGTCGCCTAGCATATTCTGAACTTTATCGACGATCGGCGACGGGATATTACTGTCCCGGTTTTGCCCCAACCACTCTTCCCCAATGAGCATTTTCGGCAAAATCGCCTCCTTTTGCTCCTTCGTGACTTGATTGGTCGCCTCCCACTTAATGGTTTCCTTTGCAAAAGATGCCCCGCCGGCCTGCTCTACCAGCTCGTTCGCCACATTCAGATTGGAGGTCAACTTGTTCTTAATGCTCTCCTCTTGCACGCGCAGCATCAAATAAACATCCTTGGCGACCTTGCTGCACTCCGAGCGCGCCATGATGTTCATTTCTTCGGTCACCTCCTTGTTAAGGGTCACCTCCTGATACATCACGGCCACCATAATCGTGAGGCCCGTCAAAAAAATTCCCAAACTGCTCAAAATGAGAATTTTATTTTTGAATCGCATACAAAATCTCCTTTCAGTAGGTAAAACACGCAATCATGGGGGAATATCTCGCCCAATCCATGAATTGGGTGCTCCCACTCAAATTGCGCATCCATGAATGCGAATAAGGCTAGTTTCAATTCGGCAAACACGCCGTAATGC
>CAZNMP010000115.1:0-8067 GCA_964573875.1 uncultured Planctomycetaceae bacterium
AGTGGACCGAGTCGGGATTGAATCGCTACGGCGTTCTCGGCAAGACGTTTCCGGAAGTTGCCTTCGAGAAGACCGATGCGAACGGCGTTTGTACGATTGCCACGAAGCAAGCGAAATTGACGGTGAATCACAAAGACGCCGGTATCGCCCTTCTCACGGTGGATGGCAAAGCATTGACCCAACAAGTAGCGCCGGCCTTCGAGACGGGCGGCGGCTATCGCCTTGGCTTTACGATGGCCAAGGATGAGCGGATCTACGGCCTTGGCGACGCCAGCCGAGAGAACGTCATGCGGCGCGGCAGCGCTTACGATATTTGGGTGGTCAACGCGACGTCCTACATTCCGATCCCGATGTTGTTGAGCAATCACGGCTGGGGCCTGCTGATGAACACCACGTGGCGCAACAAGATCGACGTGGGCAAAACTGATCCCGATAAAATTCTTTGCACCGCGGCGCGGAGCGATGTTGACTATTACGTTTTCACGGGCCCCGATTACCGCAGCTTGTTGGATGTCTACACATCGTTCACCGGGCGGCCTGCACTGCTGCCGATCTGGGGCTACGGGCTGACCTATGTGTGCAACCAGTATATCGACGCCTTCAATATGATCAACGAAGGGCTCACGTTCCGTCGCGAAGGCATACCGTGCGACGTGATCGGGCTGGAGCCGGGCTGGATGGAGAAATTTTACGACGATTCGCCCAACAAGAAATGGCATCCGCAACGGTTTTACATTCCCGACTGGGCACCCAAGGGACCGCATACGTTTCTCGGGGCGTTGCAGCGCAAGGGCTTCAAGCTCAGCTTGTGGCTTTGTTGTGACTACGATTTAGGCGTATTTGAAGAAGAGTTGGTTGCAGGAGTGCGCGCTCTCGCGGCTTCCGACGGCAAAGCAGCCGCGGCAGGCGACGTTCGGAACGGTTTCACCGATGAACGTCTGTCCAAACCAGCCGACGCGAAATCGAAAGATGCCGCCAAGCCGGCCGAAGCGAAAACGTTGCAGCCGTGGTTCGAGCATCTTAAAAAGTTCGTCGATCAAGGCGCGTCGGCGTTCAAACTGGACGGCTGCGCGCAGGTCATCGAACACCCCGACCGCAAATGGGGCAACGGCATGACCGACGAGGAAATGCATAACCTTTATCCCGTAATATATGCCAAGCAGATGGCTCGGGGATTTGAGAGTCACACGCAGCGCCGCGCGATGGTTTATTCGGCCAGCGGCGGGGCGGGCGTGCAACAGTATGTGGCCACCTGGGCCGGCGACACCGGCGGCGGCGACAAACCGCTCGCCTCGATGTTGAACCTCGCGTTGTCGGGCCATTCCAGCCATTCCTGCGACATGGACACCGGCAGCGTTGCGAGCATCCATTTCGGCTTCATGCAAACCTGGGCACAGCACAACAATTGGGATTACTGGTATCAGCCGTGGCTGTTGAACGATACCGAGGCCAACGCCTTTCGCGAATACAGCCGGCTCCGGTATAAGCTGCTTCCCTATCTGTATTCGTCGGCGGCCGAGGCCGCGCAAACCGGCTATCCCGTCATGCGGGCGATGGCAATGGTCTATCCGAACGATCCAAGTTGGGACGCCGCCATACGCCAGTATATGCTTGGCGATTTCATGATGGTTTCGGCTTTTACGGATAAGGTTCGACTGCCTGACGGCGCATGGTTCGACTTCTGGAGCGGCAAGCAACATCAAGGGCCGGCCGATTTGGCGGTTGAATTCGGTCCTACGCGCGGCGGCGCCATATTGGTGAAAAGCGGCGCGATTATTCCGACGTGGCCGATTTACGATCACGTCGAAAAAGGTTGGTCGCCCGAGGTCGGATTGCTTGTCTATCCGGCCGCGCAAAGCTCTTTCGTGCTGTACGAAGACGACGGCACGAGCCTTGGCTATCGCAAGGGCCAATTCACGCGAACCCGTTTGACGTGCGAAACCGTGGACAATGTCGTTACGCTGACCGTCGGCGGTCAAGAGGGCAGCTTTGAAGGGATGCCGGCCGCTCGCAACTTCACGGCAACCATTCGCCTGAAGGCTAAGCCCAAGACGGTTTCACTAGACGGCGCGGCCGTGACCGACTTCACATGGAACGATGCCAACTCCACAGCAACAGTCAAAATTCCCACCTGCGGCAAGACGCCGCGCAAGGTGATTTGCCAATAACGGCGGTGATTCTATTGCATTTGCTCTCGTTCCGAAGCTCCGGCTTCGGAACGCATGAAAGTTCGCATATTATCAATGAACCTAAAAGAAACCGGGGGCCACGGATAAGCAATGCTTGCCCGTGGCCCCCGGATATTTTTCGGATAAAACACCCGACAGGATGGTTACGTTTTATTGTTGCCCGCGAGGACCGGCTTCCGACACGCGGTCGAACTTGTAGTCGGGAGCTAGCTTGAAGCCGGCTGATTTTTTAACCTCTTCGAGCCATCCCTGCATCATTTGGCGCCGGTCGCTTTGAGCGGCGGGCGCGTACTTGTTGAAGTCATCCACTTCAAATTCTTTCCAAAGCACGTCCTGCGACGGATCGAAGGCGGTCAGCCGGATGACGTAGGCGACGGTCTTGGGCTCATTGAACGCGACGCCGACCTCGCCCGGTTTCAGGCGGAACGTGGCCCGCATGAAATCATCGCCGGCAAAATCCACGCCGGTGACATTGCTGATCCGGGCGGCGTTCGGAGCCGATCCCATCGGCACGTTGCCGAACGTGATCCAACTGAAAGGCGGAGGCATAATCACTTGCCGATCGGAGAACACCTGCTTGAGGTGCTTCTTTTCTTTGCGAGCTTCGTCGGCCGTCGCTTCAGCCTGCTTGAGGGCAAGATTTCGCGCATGTTCCAATTTCCAAGCTCGCAAAACTTGCTCGCGAACGCCCTCGTCCTCGAACTTCGGAATGCGTTCCTTGGCTTCGTCGGTTTTCCAGAACAGATAGAGATCGCCCTTCAGATCGTGGGAAATCTCCGGTCGGAACTTGGCCATCGATTGGAAGGCGAAATTGTAAACAGGATCTCGCCAGCCGACCAAGGAGGAACCGATGTCGGATTCCTGAGCTTGCCATTGGGAAATCAACGGCGTGCTGCCCGAGGTCAGCCCGTTCTCCTTGGCGAACTTTTCGAGGTCGGGCTTTGCCGGCGGCAGGCCGACGGAATCTTTGCCCTTGTTTTGAATGACTTGAACGTCGTATTCCTGACGTTTCTGGCGATACAGATCTAATTGTTCGCGGAACGAACCGAAGACTTTTTGGATCTTTTCATAAGCGATTTCGCGACGAATCCGATTTTTCGTGGATTCCGTCAGGCCGGTTTGCGGCTCAGCCGGTTTTTCTTGGGCCGCCGGTGCAGCGGATGCCGCGGGCTTCTCTTGGGCCGCCGGAGTTGTGGGCTTTTCGGCGGGTTTTTCCGGCGTCACCGGTGCAGCCGGCTTTTCGGCAGGCTTCTCTTGTACGGCCGTCGCTGCCGGTTTCTCTTGCGTTGCCGGAGCCGCGGGTGCAGCCGGCTTTTCTTGAGCCGCCGGCGCTGCGGGCTTCTCTTGCGAAGCAGGCGCTGCCGGTTTCTCTGCCGGCTTGTCCGCCGGTTTCGGATCTTCGAGATACGAAGTCAGCCGGAACGGCGAAGTCGTATCCAAGGCTGAAGTTTTTTTCTCTTCCTTCTTCTCCGTCTTTACGGGCTCTTTATTTGCAGGCTCCTTCGAGTCCTTCGAATCTTTTTTCTCGGCCGGTGCATTTTCCTTGGCCGCCTCGAGGGCTTTGGCGTCCTTGGCCGGGGCCTTTGCTTCCTTGCCCTCGGGCTTCTTCTCGTCAGACTTCTTTTCGTCGGTCTGCTTTTCCTCGGGCTTTGGATCGTAGCGGTCTTTATTCTTTTCGTAACGTTCTTTGATTTCCGCATCGGTTACGATGGTTGGCACGGTGAATTTTTCAATCTCCGCCTTAATATAATCCAAGGCCACTCGCTGCGGTTCGCGGAAACCGGCATCCGGAGAACGGGGATGTGCGAATTTATCTTTGTTGCTCTCAAAAAACGCCTTCAATTCCGCGTCGCTCGGCTCTTCGACCTTATCCGCGAAATTCGCCACGGGTACGGCCAACGCCTCGATGGTCGCCGTTTGCTTGACGCGCTTGAAATAGTCCCACCGTTCCGCGGGCGTGATGCCGGCCAAGCTGACCCCGAATAATTTCTGGACTTGCAAAGCGGCCAACTCGTCGCGCATGGCGCTAAAGAACTGAAGCTCGGAAATGCCCGATCGCTTGAAGGCCGTTTGGAAATTGGTGGGCTTAACGGTGTTCTGAGTCAGATCCTTCAGGAAGGAATTGACGAACTGGTCGCTGATGACCATGCCCAATTGTTTGGCGTGATTCGCCAAAAGCCAACTGTTGACCGCCGCCTCCTCGGTGGGGGGGCCCATAATGTACTCAACCAGCGCGGGCGACAGGCCGGCCATTTGCATCACATCGCCCAATACTCCTAAAACTTTTTGCCGTTGCCGATGCAAGGCATCCACGTCCGATTCGCGTAAATTACCAAATTTCGATGTTTCGACTACAACTTTATTCACGGCGACTCTTCCGCCGATCAAATCCTGAAGATATGGCAAGATTACGAAGGAAACCATTGCCAAAAGACACAAAATCGCCATCATCAGCTTCTGGCGTTTGCGGAAGACAGAAAATGGGCTGGCCATCGGGTGCTATCCTTCTCTAGTGGGGTTTTTGTTCAGGAACTCGGCTTGACAAGGCAACCCCCGTGGGAGTAATGGTGTCGCAAGCCCTTGTTTTCACCGAATAATGCTATCTTTGTTGGCTGCCGAAAACAATCGGCGAACGTAATCCGGCAATTCTAAATGGGTTGGGCCTAAATGCAATGCCAATTCATCCAGGGTTGTAAGGATCCTCACAGACGTTACAATCCCAGAATTTCCCTAGATTCCCAGGAATAACATGGCTAAGAAATCGAGCAACGCCGGTGGAACCTCATTGGTGATCGTTGAGTCGCCGGCGAAAGCTCGCACGATCAGCAAATTTCTCGGCCGTGGTTATACCGTCGAGGCGAGCATTGGCCATATTCGCGACCTTCCTCAAGGGGCGAAAGAGATTCCGGAAGAGTACAAAAAAGAGGACTGGGCCTATCTTGGAGTTGACGTAAACCATGATTTTCAGCCGGTTTACGTTGTTCCCAAAGAAAAAACGCAGCAGGTGCGCAAGCTGAAGGGACTTCTGAAAGAAGCCTCGGAATTGTATCTGGCGACGGACGAAGACCGCGAAGGAGAGGCCATCAGTTGGCATCTTTGTGAAGTGTTGGCCCCCAAGGTGCCCGTCCGGCGACTGGTTTTTCACGAAATTACCGAAGAGGCCATCCGCGGGGCAATCGATAATCCGCGCGACATCGACACGAATCTGGTGCAGGCCCAAGAAGTCCGCCGGATCGTCGATCGGCTCTATGGTTATGACGTATCCCCCCTCTTGTGGAGGAAAATTCGCCCGCGTTTGTCGGCCGGTCGGGTGCAAAGCGTGGCGGTTCGGCTGATTGTCGAACGCGAACGGCAACGGATGGCCTTCATGTCGGCCACGTATTGGGATTTATTGGGCAACTTTGCCAAACAGGGCGCCGGCGAAACTTTCCAGGCCGAATTGCTTTCGGTCGATGGGCGTCGGATTCCCGCGAGTCGCGATTTTGATCCGGCAACCGGCAATATCAAAGATCCCGGTCTATTGCTGCTCGACGAGCGCCAAGTTGGCGAGCTTCTCGAGCGTCTTCGTAATGTGACGTGCCAGGTTTCGAATCTCGAAGACAAGCCCTATACCACGCGGCCCTATCCGCCGTTTACCACCAGCACGTTGCAGCAAGAGGCAAACCGAAAATACGGTTTCACCGCCCGGCATACGATGCAAGTGGCGCAATCGCTTTACGAAAACGGCCATATCACTTACATGCGAACCGACTCGACCACGTTGGCGGCCGTGGCGATCGAGGCGGCTCGGCAGTTGGTGGCATCGCAGTATGGCCAGGAGTATCTGCCTGCTTCGCCCCGCGTATATCAAACGAAAGTGAAAAATGCCCAAGAGGCGCACGAAGCGATTCGACCGGCGGGGCATCCCTTCGATTTCCCCGAAGCGTTGCGCGGCCGGTTGAGCCCCGACGAATTCAAACTTTACGATCTGATCTGGAAGCGGACGGTTGCCAGTCAGATGAACGACGCGCGGTGCCGTCGCGTGACGATCACCATCGACGCCGGCGGCGCGCTGTTCCAGGCTTCGGGCAAGACGATTGAATTTCCCGGTTATCTTAGGGCCTACGTCGAAGGTTCCGACGATCCCGAATCAGAATTGGCCGACCGCGAGGCCGTGCTGCCGACGGTGGCCGTGGGCGAGAAGTTGGATTGCGCCGGCATGGAATCGAAAAGCCACACGACCCAGCCGCCCAATCGGTTCAGTGAAGCTTCGCTCACCCGCACGCTGGAAGAAATGGGCATCGGCCGGCCGAGCACCTACGCTTCGATTATCGACACGATCCTTGCCCGGGAATATGTGTTCAAGCTCAAGCGAGGCAATGTGCTGGTGCCCACGTGGACCGCATTTGCCGTCTCGCAACTGTTGGAATCGCACTTGCCAAATCTGGTCGATTACAAATTTACGGCCGAGATGGAAGACGAACTCGATGCAATCAGCCGCGGCGAGATGAACTACGTGGATTATCTGCGGATGTTCTATTTCGGCAACGATCATCCGGGCTTGAAGCAGTTGCTGGAAGATAAAATTGATGAGATCGACGCCCGCAGCGTGTGCCGTATTTCGCTAGGCAAGCCGCAAGGCGAAGGGCCCGAGGCCGACGAGATTTTCGTTCGTGTCGGTCGTTACGGGCCGTTCCTCGAACAAGGCGAACGTCGAGCAAGCTTGCCCGACCAACTCGCGCCCGATGAATTGACCCTGCAAAGCGCTTTGGAAATGCTTGGCAAGGCCGAGCAAGGCGACACGCCCTTGGGGCTTTGCCCCGAGACCGGAAAGCCGATTTTCGTCAAGGTTGGTCGCTTCGGGCCCTATGTGCAACGCGGCTCGACCGACGATGAAGAGAAGCCGCAAAACGCCTCGCTCCTCAAGGGCATGGAAGCCGGCGATGTGACTTTGGATATTGCCGTTCGGCTGTTGACACTGCCGCGTACGTTGGGCGCGCATCCGCAAAACAACGAACCGGTAATGGCCTTCAACGGTCGCTATGGACCCTATGTAAAATGCGGCGAGGAGACACGTTCGTTGCCCAGCGAAATTTCGCCGCTCGATGTCACGCTGGAGCAAGCGGTTGAGCTGTTGGCCCAACCCAAGGTGCGGCGCGGCGCGGGCGGCCGAAGCAAAGAACCGGCCAAAACATTCGATGCCTCGCCCGTCACCGGTCAGCCGGTCCGCTTGATGGCGGGCCGCTACGGGCCTTACGTCAGCGACGGCGTGACCAACGCTTCGCTGCCCCGCAGCGTTACGGCCGAGGAAGTTACGCTTGAGTATGCCTTGAACCTATTGGCCGAACGTGCCGCGGCCGGACCGAGCAAGAAAAAAGCCGCACGTAAGAAAGCCGCTCCCAAGGCAGCGAAGAAGACGGCTAAAACGGCCGCCAAGAAAAAGACAGTGAAAAAGACTGCAAAAAAAGCTGCTAAGAAGACGGCTAAGATCGCGAAGAAGGCATAGAAATATACCGGTGCGTCGCGGACGCCCCCTACCGCTACTCTAGCCCCTAATCTTATACCGGCGTCTGCGAGTCGGCGGGGCCGCGAGCTTGAAGGGCTTGGTCGATCTGCACGAGTTGTTCAGGTGTAAGTTGCCATCCGCTCGCGCCGGCGGTTTCGCGAATTTGGTCGGGCCGTTTCGCACCGCAGACAGCGGCAGTAATGCCTGGCTGATGGACCGTCCAATTGATCACCAGTTCGGCGACGCTATGGCCTGCGGATCGTGCGATTTCTTGAAGCCGATCGACCAGATCGTGATTCTTGCGCCGTTCGTCGCCCTGAAACATGGGATACATGCTCCGGCTATCATTGGCGGCAAATATAAAATCACGTGTGATCTTTCCGGCCAGAAGGC
>CAZNMP010000116.1:0-7916 GCA_964573875.1 uncultured Planctomycetaceae bacterium
GGTTAAGAAAGTGGGGCCGGCGGGACTCGAACCCGCGACCAACGGATTAAAAGTCCGTTGCTCTACCGACTGAGCTACAGCCCCAGAGAGCTAAATAATCAAAGATAATCGCTAAGACGCCCAACCACAAGGGCCGGAATTGCTTGTACGGGTTTTCGATGCGGAGAAAAGTGTCTCTTTTACGGGATAGAACCCGTTTTTCTCCACTTGGAACGAGCCTGAATCCCTGTTGTAAAGGAAGCCTGCTCCTGCGGTAGAGGGGGGGTTCGACTGAACGAGATCATTCCACTCGCGGTAACGGCCGGATTGCGGAATTTGTCCAGGGCGGCGGCAGCGGAGCCGAAGGAGCTGTCGGACGCTCGTAGGAAATGCCGGGCAGCGAAGGACCATCGGCAGCCGAGGTGGTCTTTTTCGTCGGCGGCAAACGCCGCGTCGAGGGCTCCTCGGGCGGCGTCATCGCGTTCCACGAAGGCGTCGCTTGCTGAGCGTTTGCGCCAAGTTGCTGCGTTGCCCTTGTATTGGAAACCGGCGGCAGATAGTTGTTCCGCGGGGCTTCGGTTTTCACGGCCGCTTGCGGCACCGTGACCGGAGCAGCTTGTTGTGCGGCATAACTATTACGAGGACTTTGCATTCCTAGGCCCATCGGCTGCGACGGCGTTGCCGGCATAGCCTGTTGAGCAGGAGGTCCATAGTTGATGTACGGATTTGCTTTCTGCACGGTAGGCTGCGGCATTGTGATCGCGGCAGCTTGAGGCGGCGCATAAGTCTCACGTGGAATTTCGGTTGGAGCAGACCCCTGGGGGATAGGCATATTCGATGGCATATTGTTTTGCGGCAATCGGGCCTGTGAGGTCGTTCTTTGGAGATGTTCGACCCAGAGTCGGGCTGGTTCCATCGTGGGATCCGCTCGCAAGGCCAAGGCGAAATATTGCATCGATGCCTGTGCCTCGCCTTTTTTGTTGAGCAAATAGCCCATGTTATAGAAGGCCGCCGGATCGCTATGCACGGCGCGAAATTGCCCAAGAGCTTCGCTCCATTTTCCTTGATCGACCAACAATGTGGCGAGGTTATTGCGGTAGAGCGCGTTCTTGGGCTCTAATTGGGTTGCAAGATTGACCGAGGCCACGGCCTCATCCAAGCGGTTCTGCCGCGAATAGCACATGCCTAAGTTATTATGAACCGAAGCATCTTTTGGTTGAGCTTTGACTGCGCGTTGATAAATTTGAATGGCTTCGCTTGGTTTTTCCTGCATTTCCTTGAGGTGGGCATAACCCAGCAGCGCCGACACATCGTCGGGCTTTTCGTGCAATGCTAAAAGATATTGCTGTTCTGCCTCGGCGGCCTTGCCCGACTGCTCGTATAAGTGGGCGATAGCGACATAGAGTTTAGGCCCAGGCTTGGAGCCTGTTTTTAGCGAAAGGGCGTCATCCTCGGGGCCTAGTTTTTTAATAGTAGGGTTGGGTGCGGGATTTATTGCCTTACCTAGTTGCTTGAATGGCGAGGTGATGGAGTCTGTCCAGGATTTTGCTTCCTCGGCATAGGCAGTGGAATATTCCGGTACCAGTATGCAGGGGGCCCCCCATGCTAGTAGTGCTAGCGGCACGGCCCAAAATTTTGGCCAACATTTTGCCACGCGACACCTCTGCTTTCCCCAGTTGGATCGTAGCTAACGAGTACGATCTTTTTTATGTCTCTTGCCGACAAGCGGCCTCGTTCTACAAATCGACTTCGTTGCTTGAAGTCCTATAGCGAACTTGCCGACTGGCGAAAATTTAGCAGTGTTAACGTCTGTGATGGCTCGCTAATTGATAAGATGTACAAAAAGCGCAGTATGGCTAATGATTGCTACTGTCCACTCATGCCGCTACCGCCGCCACTGCTGCCGCTTCCAGCACCGCTCGATGCTGCCGGCAACCGGGGTGAAGGCATCGACGACTGGTATTTTCGGCTAATGGCATCGACTTCGTCCGCCGGCCAGCCGTCGTCGGGAATCGTTGTGGCCAACACCGGCGCAGGACGGTTGGGAGAAATTTGACTGGATAGTTGTTGGACCGAGGCAATGCGGGCAAGAGTTTCTGCGTTCTGTTCCGCGGCATGAACGTAAATCAAACGGTGTTGCTCGGGGCAAACCGTCAAGATCCACAAGACCTTTTTGCGGCCGGCCTCGGTCAATTGGCCGTTGTTGGGCTCGAAATGAAACTCACCCAGCATGTTTTGCCGACGCCAACCGTTGGCTACCTGAATCACAAAGGGGGCTCGTACCGTTTCTCGGTCCCAGCCCGAAAAAGGCTCGGGCCAGCACTGGCGACGTTTGACATCTTGGATAATATCGCCCATCAAATCGGCCGAAAGCTGTGCCGAGGAACCCAAGGTGATAAGAGCAAAACCAAGAACCGACAGGAATCGAGCTGTCATTTCGGCATCCTTTCCTACAAAATGGGCAATCTGCACAAGGCAGGAAGCCCCTTGGCATTCCTTGCACGACACTTCCTCAGAATCTTTATCGGCAAATAGAATCTCGATTGCCCGTTGAATATGGGATACCTTTTCGCCCCCCTCACGGCTCTAGGGGCGATTAGTTTTCGGTAGGGCTGGTCGAGTAAAGTGAAAGCGTACCTGCGTTTCCCCCCTAATTTCACCATTGATTGGCTCTGCCAATAACTCGGGATCGCTTGCCGAATGGGCGTCCAGCGTTCACAATGGATTTGCCGATGCCGAATCCTGAAGAACAACGCCGTTTTGCCGTCGAAGTGGTCCACCGGCTGCGCGAAGCTGGGTTCGAAGCCTATTGGGCCGGCGGTTGCGTTCGCGATCAATTGCTGAAGCGTACGCCCAAGGATTACGACGTAGCCACGAACGCTACGCCGGAGCAAGTCAGAATGCTGTTCGGCCGACGGCGCACGTTGGCCATCGGGGCGGCGTTTGGCGTGATCGCCGTTGTGGGACCGAAAGCAGCAGGCACGGTTGAAGTTACCACGTTCCGCCGCGACGCCGCCTATAGCGACGGTCGCCATCCCGACAGTGTTGCTTTCAGTTCGGCCGAGGAAGACGCCTCACGCCGCGACTTCACGATCAATGGTCTTTTTTACGATCCTCTTGAGCATCGCGTGATCGACTTCGTCGAAGGGCAAGAGGATCTTGCAGAGAAACGTCTACGTGCGATTGGCTGCGCCCGCGAGCGTTTTACGGAAGACAAATTGCGGATGCTGCGGGCAGTGCGGTTTACGGCAGCCTTTTCTTTGACGCTTGATTATGAGGCCCGCCAAGCGATCGAAGAGATGGCCACGGAAATTCGAGCCGTTAGTCCGGAGCGGATTGCCATGGAAATGCGACGACTGCTGGCCGATGCCTCGCGCGCCGTCGGCGTGCGGTTGCTGCTTGAAACCCGCTTGGCCGAGGCCCTATTGCCCGAAGTTGTGCCTTGTGATGCATCTGAGCAGCAGCAATTTGCGCAAACGCTAGGCGTTCTCGTTCGATTGGGCGAAATGTGCGGATTTCCGCTGGCGTTGGCTGCATTGTTGTATTCTTCGGTCGATGTGGTGGGAGCTGAGGACGTCTGCCGTCGGTGGAAGCTCTCGAATAAAGAGACCGAGCGGGTAGTTTGGCTTGTGGAGCATCACGCCGCGATGGCCGACGCACGAACGATGCGATGGTCGGAGCTTTACCCGCTGCTCATCGCTGAAGGGGCCGATGATTTGCTTTTGCTTACCGAAGCGGCGATACCGGAAGGCCCTGGCATTGCTGCCTTTTGCCGCGAGTTGTTGCAGCAACCTCGCGCGGTGCTTGATCCGCCGCCATTGGTGACCGGCGACGATCTCCAGGCAGTTGGCATTCCGCCCGGCCCGGAGTATAAAACACTTTTGCAGCGTGTTCGCAATGCACAATTGGATCGTGAGCTTTCCTCGAAGGCGGAAGCGTTGGCACAGGTGAAGAAGTGGATGGAGAATAGTGGCTAGTGATTGGCAAAAACGTCTCCTCGATCGAGAGCGACATACTTACATCATCTATTCTATAGGAACGACAACATGGATAAGAAGGTTAAAAAGAAGACCCACGTACTTCAACAGCGCATTCAAGCACTCCGCCAGCAATTGGCCGGAGCGAGAAAGCAGATGGACGATCCCAGCGAGTTGAAGTCGATTGAGCAGCAGCTTGCCGCCGCCGAATCGGAATTGGCCAGAATCAAAGAAGACTGATCCATGTTTCGACGCTTGCAATCACTAATAGTGCAACTGTCATACTAACGGCAGCACGACGATCGACATTGCGGGGGCTGGGGCCGATTCCAAACTCAGGCCCTAGGCCGTTCCATAGATACAAGCCAAGGGCAACGGCCGGAATGCCGAAAAGGACCAGTTGCCAAGCGGCACCGCCATTTTGCAGGATAACGCCGCCGTCATCCAGTCGGCCTTCATGTAATATGCCGCCTATCAGGTATGCACCGTTAGCAACCAGGCATAGACCTGCGAGCCATCGTGCCAAATAACCGTAGCGCGGCAACGCGACGCGAACGAAGAAAAGAATGATAAGCGGCAGCAAACAGCCTGCGATAGCGCCACTCCACGCGACGAACAAAGGATGGGGATTATCGCCAAAATCGGTTCGAGAAAATCCCCACGGCGGAAAATCTACATGCAAGAGTTGCGCTCCGCTGATCCACCCACTGAAAACATGGCCACATTCATGCAATAGCATCATCATCAACCAGGACACGCCAGCCGTGGAAGTGATTAATAATGTTTGAAAAAAGCGATCCACCCATCCTGATTGCCGAATCATTGTTCTTCTCAACAACAGTAATTTTCAGGGCGACTACATGCCTGCCGGGATTTCTCGGGCATGTTCGGCGATAGCGATTAAGAACAATCGGCGTATAGCGTCGTATCCGCGGATATTGGGGTCTTCGAGATTCCAAGCATACCAATAATGCGGATCGTCGGACCGGTAGAACGCCCGCCAAGGTTGCGTGCAATGAATGCCGTGGCCTAGGAATTCTCCGTACATCGGCACGACATGCACCCATCGACGGCGGTCGGCGCAGCGATGGATTGCATCATTATAGGCCTGATGAATCGTAACGCCCTCGGGCCAGGAGGGCAAACCGGCCATCGGCGCATCGCCCACACCGTCGGTCGGATCATAGATGTCGGCGATAAAGATCATGCAGCCGCCGGGAAAACGATCTCTCAACAGATCGAACATCTCGTCGAGTCGTTCTTCATAATTTTTGATCCAGGGGTGTGCTTGCTCCAAGGTGGCGCCATAGATCGCTCCTTCGCGCGGCGGCGTGCGGCCGTAATTGTGGATCAAATCATTGCCACCCGAGGTCATCACGATCAGACCGAATGTATCGGCTTCCTGTTTCTTCAAACGTTCGCGAATGATGTCCAAATGTGCGAGCGATGTGCTGCCGGAAAGGGCCATGTTTTCCGTCCGCAGGTTCGGCAGCACAGTCGAAAGACAAAGGCCCTGGATGTCAACGAACTCATCGGCGGGGTTTTGTACTAAGCGGTTGAAATACGAATAGGCCGTTGGAACACCGAATCCCGCGGTGACGCTGTCGCCAATGCCCAACAGAAGCACCTTGCGGGTTGTCCAGGATTTGGTGAATGCTTTACGCGACACTGCCGGGCCAGCCGGCCCCTGGCCGATCGGCCTTGCGTAGACGAGATGCAGATAGGCCAAAATGCCGGCGAAAAGGACTCCGCCGATCACCAGAATCCAGAAAAAGCGGACCAATCGTTTACGCAGAGAAGACCGCCCTGGCAAGTCGTTCATGGGATTGCCCTAAAAGTGATGCCCGCAATTAGTCTATTAAGCATACTATACTTGTAAAGGCTCCCCCATGCTGACTATGATTAACTATCGCCGATTACCTTTTCTTCTCGTCGCGGTTTTTACTGTTGGCGTCCTGTCATGCTGTCCGGTATTCGCTAGCGACATGATCGAATTATCGCTTGCGGGAAAGACGCTTGAAGGGATGCCCATTTCCTGGAACGAGGAAACAATTCATCTGCTGGGCCGAGACGGTCGGCTTTGGGACTTTGCTCCCAGCGAAGCGAGCAACGTTCGGAAGATGTCGTCGCCGTTCCGGGGTTATTCACCTTCGGAGTTGCGGGCGGTGCTGCTCGGCGAGTTGGGCAACGACTATGAGGTGAGCGGCACAGGTCATTATCTGATTGCCCATCCGCGCGATCAACGCGACCAATGGCCCGAGCATTTTGAAGATCTCTACCGCTCGTTCGTCCATTTTTTCTCAGTGCGAGGTTTCAATCCCAAACCGCTGCCGTTTCCGTTGATCGGCGTCGTATGTCGGAGTCAGAGCGATTTCATGCGGATTTCGGCAGCCCAAGGACAGCCGGTCGGCCGAGGCATTCTGGGCTATTACGAACTGATTACGAACCGCATCACGTTGTTCGACATGGGGCAAGCCAATACGGCCCGATGGAAAAAGAACGCGGCCGTTTTGATCCATGAAGCGACGCACCAGATGGCTTTTAATACGGGCGTTCATAGCCGGTATCATCGTCCGCCGCTTTGGGTGGTCGAGGGTTTGGCCATGCTGTTTGAAGCACCAGGCGTCTACGATTCTTATAACTACACCCAGCCGAGCGACCGAGTCAACCGAGACCGATTGGCCGCGTTTAGGAAATATGTTGCGCCTTACCATCGGCCGGAATTGATCAAGGCGATTACGGCATCGGACGATATTTTCCGGCTGAAAACAGGAGCCGCTTATGCCGAGTCCTGGGCGCTAACATTTTTCCTGATCGAAACCGAGCCTCGTAAATACATCGATTATCTGCAACGCACGGCCGCGCTGGCGCCTTTTGAATCTGATACGCCCGAGCAGCGTGTGGCAACATTCACCGCCGTGTTCGGCTCCGATTGGCGCATGTTGGAAGCCCGATTTCTGCGATTTATCGGCGGAGTGAAGTAAGAGAATAGGGATTAGAGGATAGGGATTGGGGATTAGGATCTCGTGGGGCGGGATAATCGCGGCGTTCCGAAGCTGGAGCTTCGGAACGAGAGCATAGGGATTAGTCTATTTTGCTAGACGCTTCTTAATACCTGCCGCGGTAGTTTTTGGTTTCGCGCTGCGAAGATCGCGGGATGGGCGAAAGCCCTTGCCCAGCGGCGGTCGCTGCCGTTTGTCCTTTGCATTGGACGAAGACCAACAGATCGGCTCGGGCCGGCGTGGAGCCAATCGGCAGCGGCACGCCCGGCACCAGCGGCGCGCCATCGACGGGGATCGGCAGCGCCACCATGCCCATGCCGACGACCAGCACCTGTTCCAACGGCCAGCGGAACCGCTCGTGGAATCGATAATGCGTGATCTGTGGCACATCGATCTTTGTTCGCTGCCGCGGCATTGCCTGCGTAGGCACGTCCAGCATGACGGGAAGCATCTTTTCGATCTGGTCGATATCGCATTTGATCGTGGCATCGATCATCCGGTGATCGGCCGACAACAGAGGGCTGAAATCCAGATTGAAACCTTCATCGACCTGCCCCGGCGACGGATCGAATCCGGCGGCCGTATCAGGCCGCAAAATCACATCGCGCACATAGGGCCGGCCGCGCATGGCCGAAACCAACGTGGATTGGCCGTTATTAACTACCAAATACGGCGAGCTGTGTTCGCGATAATCGTTTCGACGATGCAATTCGCCCATCAAAATCGCCGCATCTTCTTGGGCCAACAACCAGGCATTCACTCCCGGCGTTTGCACAGGCACCGGTTTGAGCAAGCGTTGCGCCGAGGTGCGCCAGTTGGGACTGTCAAGTGTTACGACACGGAGCGAAAATGTGTAGGCGGCCGCCTCCCGACTGATGAAACGATCGACGATATCGGCCACAATCTCTTGCATCTTCGGCGTATGATAAACTCGCAAGGATCGACTGCCGGCACTTAG
>CAZNMP010000117.1:0-7891 GCA_964573875.1 uncultured Planctomycetaceae bacterium
GGCCACCGTGAACGCGGCTCGAATCGTGGACGACGATTGGCCGGGAACTTCGCGAGATAGACTTCGTTGGGCTTCTTGCCGCCAAGCCACGTATGCGGCCATGATGTTTATCGTAAGGGAGTTGCGGTTTTCGATGCAAGGCGATGCGAACAGCGCCCATCAGCGGCGAGACGTAGAGCACCACTGCAAGCACCTCGCTTCCGTGGCGTCGCCGTAACTTCTTACGCCCCTTTCGCTTTATTGATGTTTGCTTGGATAATGAACCGGCCAGTCAACTTCTTTGGCACAATTTTCGGCCTTCCGACGACCAACCCTTCGGGTCGGTGCCTGGGCCTCGGTTTATTAGCTATGCAAAGGTCAATAGGCGATATCGTCTTCCGGCTTCGGAACCGAGGATTAGGGGGGCAAATCTCTTCGCCGGCGGTGTACGAAGCCGTTGCCGGCAATACTATCGCCAATCCAGGGTCTTGCTGGCAAGTCTGCTGCGTAGTCTCAGTTCATGCTCTCGATGGCGTTAGACGCTGCCCTTCGGGTTGCTGAACCGCAATGCACCCATGTCTTGGAACAGGCCGTATTCGGTCACCCAGGCGCCCTCCGGTCCGGCGATCATGAAGTGCCATGCGTCCGTGCGATTCAGGTGCCCAACCTCATGCAGATGGAGCGCAGTACCATGATGCGATTTGACGCTCGGCCGCTGGCTTTCCGGAATATGGTGCAAAAGCAACGGCGTCGATTCTCCCTCGCCGAAGGTGAATACCATGCCGGAACGGATCTGCCACGATTCCATTTTCGCCTTGGCCTTTTCCGTGGGTGCATGGCGGTGCTCGGGGATCATTTGCCCGGGCAAGAGGAAGATATCAAGCCCGAAGTAGTCGTAGTCCGGCCGATTTACCCAAACGACCCCGCCCATCCCGACGCGAGGAAAATCGCCCAATTGGAAATCGGCGATCCACACATTCTTTTCAACCGCGGGAGTAATCGGGTAGTGGATCTTGCGCAACATGTCGAAATACGCCTTGCGGGCTTTGTCGACGAGGAATGTTCCCTGGGCATCGTAGAAATCTTCTCGCCGCAGCGGCGGTTGCGCCTTTGCATCAGACTCGTCGGCTAGTAGGCCGCCATTGGAACGCACCAATGCGGCGCCGCATACCGCTCCAACGCCGGCGAGTACCGAACGACGCGACCACGGCCGTGCACTCTCTTGGTTGAACATGGATTGTCTCTCTTGATCTCTAGGTTGGTGATGTTAGGATCTTCACGGCAATCGACAATCGGCGGATTGCAGGGCGGCCAACGCGCGAAACGCTCCGCCTTCCTCCAATCCCTTATAGGCACGCACGTAGGCCTCATAGAGATCGCCGTAAAGTTGTTTGTGCTTCGTGTTCGGTTCAATCGCCGACCGTGGACGCACCATTGCCACCACGCCTTCCTCCACGGAGGCGAAGATACCCGCCCCGACGCCCGCCAACAGCGCGCATCCCAAACCCGTCGAGTCTTCGCATTCGAGGAGTTCCACCGGGCGGCCATAGATGTCGGCTTGTATTTGGCACCACAACGGCGACCGGGTTGCCCCTCCGCCGATACGCATTACCTCGACCGACATGCCGGCTCGATACCATTGTTCCACAATATCGCGGATTTCGAGGACTACGCCTTCCATCACGGCGCGGGCCATGGCGCCCAGGCAGTGCGAGAAGCTCAGGCCCAGGAATCCGGCCCGAGCGTCGGCATTCCATCGCGGTGTAGCCGCGGATGCAAGGAAAGGCAAGTAGAGAAGGCCCTTCGCGCCAGCCGGCGACGCCTCGGCCAAAGCGGTGATCGCCGGGTAATCGAAATGGTCGCCGTCGCCCTGTCGCAACGCAAACCGGCTCCCCGCATTAAGGCAGTCACGAAACCATCGCAAAGAATCACCGGCGGCATTGGAGAGTCCTTCCACTTCCCAACGTCCGGGGACAACATGGTTGGTGACCATCATGCCGCCGAATCCCGGAATCGGCCCATCGACACAGAGAATCGCGAGTCCCGCGGTCCCAAGCGTGACGGTCGCCATGCCGCCGCGAACGGCGCCCATGCCAAGGACGCTGCAGTTCTGATCGCCGGCCCCAACGCAAACCGGCGTACCGACGGCGAAGCCGGTTCGTTCCGCCACGGCGCGGCCGATGCGTGCCACCGGCGTGCCGGGGGGCGTCGGCCTCCCGAACATCGAGGCCGACAATCCCAAGCGGCTCAAAAGCGGCTCATTGAACGCAAGCCGGCCGACGTCCCAGATGCCGTAGAACGCCATGCAACTAAGGTCGGTGTAGTCGTCGTCCGCGCCAAACGCCCGCAGGATCAAGTCTTGGTTCTGAACGAATCGCGACGTGCGCCGGTACAGTTCCGGTTCATGTTCGCGCATCCACAGGATCTTGGTCAGGATCCAAGTCGTTCCCAGCGGCAGACCACTGGTGCGGTAGTACTCTTCGGCGTCCACCAGTTCGCGAAGTTGTGCAACCTGTGCAGCCGTGCGGGCGTCTTGCCACGAAATCAGCCAGCGCAGAGGGACGCCGTGTTCATCCATGGCGCACGTGACCGATCGTTGCGTGGAAAAGGCGATTGCCGCGATCTCATTCGACGAAACGCCCGATTGCGATATGGTCCGACGGCAAGCTTCCATCGTGCGATCAATCAGCAGTTGCGGATCTTGCTCTACCCAGCCGGGCCGGGGATAGCTTGCGCCGTACTCGCATCCCGCCGAAGAGACGAGTCGGCCGGAAACGTCGAACAGCGAACAGCGAGCGCCTGAGGTGCCAACGTCAACGCCTGCGAGGTAGCGTGCCATGAGAGTACCACAATTAGTTTGGCGTGTTGTTTTGCGGTCTGATGCAAGATCCGTCCGACGGAACTATACCAAGTTGGCGCATTTGGTCAAGCGCGTCGACGATTTCTGGAGCGGCGCGCGTTCCAATGCGATCGGCGCCGGCCAGGAAGAAGACGTAGGCGTTCTGGGGACGCGGAAACCGGACGCCCGCAACCTTCAGTTTTACACTCGTTTCCCGCAGCACTTCTCGCATGCGAAGAAACTGTTCCAGCGTCGGACCTTCGAACTGGCCGGTCGAAGTCTTGGCATATTGTACGCCGGCTGCCGCGATCATCTTGCAGGCTGTGTTTATCTCTTCATCGTCAAGATAACACACTTCGAGAATGCACTTGGTGACCGCGCCGCCTGCTGCACGGACAAAAAGCCGTAATTCCTCTTCGACGTGCTGGTATCGTTTGTCCTTTAATGCTCCGACGTTCATGACCAAGTCAATTGCCGTACAGCCGCGGCGCACTGCGTATTCGGTCTCGAACGCCTTGACCTCCGGAGGAACCGATCCGAAGGGAAAGGCGATTCCCGTGCCGATTTCGACATCCATGCCCGCCAGTTCTCTGGCGACGACCGGCGTCCAATACGAGCTGCTTGTGTAAAATGCGGCAAAACCGTATTGGCGCGTAAGCTCGCATCCTCGCACAATTTCGGCCTCCCGCGTCTCCTTCGGAAGAATGGAAAAGTCGAGCGCCTTCGCCACGGCGCGTTTGTCCAGCCGCGAAAAGTCAAGCATTTTTACTTCCCTTCATAAAGGCACGCCAGGATCGGCGCGCTCTCATGGATCGTCAGGCCGCGTTCACCGAGGATTCGCACCTGCGATGCGTTTTTTTTATGGTCGGCATGATAGTCGGAGCCGCCGCTCACGAAGCGAACGCGCGGCGCGTACAATGTGCGCACTTCGCGTTCGATTGCATCGGGGGTTAGCGAGCCCTTGTACGTTGTTTTGTCATAGGTATAGCTGGCCTCAATGCCGTCCAACCCGGCGTCGATCAAGGCGTTGATATAGGAAGCCCGATCGTGGGTTGTGCGGCCATCCACGCACACTTTTTCGTCGATCAGGTAGGGATGCGCCAGGATGGCGATTCCGCCCGCACGGTGGATTACGGCAATCGCCTCGCGCGGATCGATCTTGCGCCGCATCACGTTCAGGCTCTGGTTATCGCGCACAAGGCGTTTGGCCTCAATCCAGGAACTCGCATGTCCGCGAGCGGCCATCGCTTCGAAGATGTGCTTGCGCTGGACCTCTTCGGGCGCCCGTGCGGCCGGCGAGCCAGACGCATCGACATACCGAAGGACGTCGTTTTCCCAATCCACGGGCATTCCTGCTTCGGTCAGACGCCCGCACAGATCGCGATATGCGTTGGCCTTGCTGCACTTTGCCGCGGTTACTTCAGCCAGGACGTCCGGATGTTGCCAATCGCAACCATAGCCGCAGATATGAACGTCGTCGACGTGTGTGTCGCAGGAGAACTCGTAGCCGAGGACCAGCCGGAGTCCTCGTTCCGCCGCATACGACACGCTGTCGATGGTCGATCCGTCGGCCATGTTTATGCAAACAGGAGGCGTGATATCATGATCGGTAATTCCGAGCGTTTTAAGCCCGACGCATACCGCGTGGTCGATGAGTTCTTGCGGCGTATCATTGCCATCAGACCGAGTCGTGTGGCAATGCAGGTCACAAGGATATCGCGCTACCAGTTCGCTTGTCATGGCAAACTCCGCCCAGTCGATGTCATGATGCCTTCCCCGCGCTCCCCAACACTTCCATATATTCCCCGATCATCGCTATGAGTCTCCCGCGAGCGTGTTCGAGGAGTTTGATCGGATTGTATTCGGTTCGATGCGACTCGATATACTCATGAAGACTGTCGATCATGGTTTGCTTGATCTGCGTCGACACATTCATTTTAGCGGCGCCGGCGCGAACGAGTTGGCGGACCACGTCGAACGACAGGCCGGTGCCACCATGCACAACCACGGGGCACGGCGTCGCGGCGGCAATGCTGCGCAGCGTGTCGATGTCGAGTTTCGGCTCCACCTTGTAGAAGCCGTGCGCCGTGCCGATCGCCGCGGCAAGGAAATCGACGCCGGCGCGGCGTTGAAACTCCAACGCCTCGGCGGGCGTCGTGTAGATGGCGGCGTCCTGACGCACCACGATGTCGTCTTCAACGCCCGCCACGATCCCAATTTCGCCCTCCACGGCAACCCCTCGCGCATGAGCCTCGTCAACAACGTCGCGCGTTCGGCAAACGTTCTCGTCAAGCGGATACTTCGACCCATCGATCATGACCGATGTATAGCCGGAACAGATCGCATCGCGGATCATCTCGCGGTCGGTCCCGTGATCCAAGTGTAGAGCGACGGGAACCGGACTGTCGGCTGCCGCGGCGCGAGCAAGGGCTACGATCGTCCGGATTCCCAACTGCCTAACCGTGGCGGAGGATGTTTGCAGAATCACGGGCGCCCGTTTTGCTTCTGCCGCATCGACGATCGATTTCATCGTAAGAAAGTCGATTAGATTGAAGGCGCCGACGCAGTATCCGCCCGACCGGGCATCCTGCAACATCTGTAGGGGGTTGACTAACGGCATTGTTGCTCCCGACCGTTGGCATTGCTGAGTTCTTTTCTTGCCCGGCCGACGGCATCGGCAGCCAAGATCGCGTCAATGACGCTTTCCGACGTGACCGGGAAAACGTGGTTTGCACAGAGAGACCCTTCCGCGGCGCATGCATCTCCGAGAATCCGTAGCTTTTCACGGGTGGCGTTATGCAGGTTCAGGTCGGCCAACGTGACGGGCAGCCCGATGCCAATTTCAAAATCGACGATCCGCCGCATCTCCTCGATGTCCGTATCTTCATCCAAACAGAGTTGGCAAAGTATCCCAAAGCCGACCTTCTCGCCGTGCATCAGATGATGACACTCCGGATAGACCGGCAGCGCGTTGGCGATCATGTGCGCCGTGGCCAGCCCCCCGCTCTCAAAACCGAGTCCCGACATCAATACATTGGCCTCGATCACCTTTTCCACCGCGGGCGTGAGCGTTTTCACTTCGACCGCGCGTTTCGCTTCGATTCCGAACTGCCGGAGCGTGTCGAAACAGAGTTCCGCAATGGCCAATGCCGTCATCGTCGGAACGCCGCCGGCAAGCGTGCGGGCCCGGCTCTTGAACGATGCTCTCGCCTCCAACCAAGTGGCCAGGGCATCGCCCATCCCCGCCACGAGCGACCGGACCGGAGCCCGTGACACGACTTCGCTATCGACCAGAACGATATTGGGATTGAAAGGCCAGCACGTGTAGCCGGTGCAATTGCCCGCCGCGTCGAACCACATGGAAATCGCGCTGGTCGGCGCGTCGTTGGAAGCGACCGTCGGGGCGCTGATCATCCGAACGCCCGCCTCCCAGGCAGCAGCCTTCGCGCAGTCCAGTGTCTTGCCGCCTCCGATGCCGATGCACACCTGGGCGCCATGGTTCCGAATGATGCCGGCAACGCGGGCGGCCTCCTCTCGGGTCGATTCGCCGCCGAAGGGAACATCGACCACTTCCACGGCCGTCTCCTTCATGCTTGCCAGTACCACCTCACCGACGGCCCCTTTGACCGTTGCATCCCAGAGGATGATGGCCTTTTGGCCAAATAGTGCCGCGTAATTGCCAAGTTCGCGCAGCACGCCGCGACCCTGCACATATTTCTGGGGTGCAATGAAGACCGCTTTCGTGTTCATCGGATCGATTCCTTCTCGTGGATGCTCATGCCGTGCGCATTCCCATCCGCCTATAATGAAAGGATGTATTCCACCAAGTCGGCGACCTCTTCCAAGCTCAAACTCTCGACGTTGCCGAGCGATTGGCCGTGCTTTCTCTTGCCGCAACGGCATCTGGTAACTCGGGCAGAGCGAACATTCAGCGGCTCGACGCTGCCTCACAGGCATGGCGGTGACGCCTTCTCTGCGAGTTATTATACTGAGCCCTGAATGGAGAAACAGCGTATTCCGTATTTAGTTCTTGCTGTTTTGTCTAGACGCACCGTCTCTCTTGGCTGCGGTATTGTGAAGGCGAGATACCGACGACGCGATGGAATACGCGGCTGAAATGCGCCGCGCTGCTGAACCCGCAACTGCGCGCGATTCGATAGAGTTTTTGAGCAGGATCAGCCAAGAGGCGTTTGGCATGTTCGACGCGCTGGCGGTCGATCTCCGCGCCAATCGACCGCCTCAATTCCCGCAGAAACGCAGTGTAAAGACCGCAACGGCTGACGCGGCTGATCTTTACCACGTCATCCACGTCGATCGGCTCGCTGTAGTGTTCGCGAATGAACGCCAGCGCCCGCCCAACGGCAGGATCGCATACGGCAAGAACATCGCTCGATTGCCGCACAACGATTCCCTTGGGTGCAATCACTACCGGTTCTTTCGGCCGGTGTCGCTTGCTCAGAAGGGCATCCAGCAGTCGCGCGCCTTCATAAGCCATCTTTTCGCGATTACAGTCGACGCTGGAAATGGGCACCGCCGCCAACTCACACGCCTGTTCGTCGTTATCGACGCCGATAATGGCCACCTGATCGGGTACGGCCAAACCAATCGCCTCGCACGCGCTGATCAGGTACGTGGCACGATGATCGCTTTGCACCATGAACCCGATCGGCAAGGGAAGCTTTGCCAATTGGTCTTTTAGCCAGTCAAACCAGTTCAATCCCGCCTTGGCCTGGCATGCGCTGTACAGATCGATCAGCCGATAATCACAACCGTTTTTTTCGGCCATTTCACGAAATCCACGCTCGCGTTCCTGGACAGCAAGGGTGTTGCTGACCTTGAGGAAGCCGATCTGGGAAAAGCCTCGCTCCACAAGATGTTCTGCCGCCATGCCGCCGATTCGAACGTCATCCAACAGCACGCGGGGAACCCGCATTTCAGGAACGTCGCCATAAAGGGCCACGACGGGCACTCGCTGCTTCTTTACGTAAGCAATTAGATCGGCCCGCTCGGGAAGAAGGACCGTGATGATCCCATCGCCATTGGCGTCCCAGTATTTGCAGTCTTTTTCTATTT